>JABFRJ010000502.1 GCA_013141255.1 Hyphomicrobiaceae bacterium | reverse complement strand
GTCTGACCGACCAAGCACTAGCCCAGACAAAACGCCGAGCCCAGTCCCCCATAGAAAGCCCCACCACATATTTTTCAGCGTCACCATTGTCGCCAACCAAAGATTGTTTGAGTTGGCCGCGAAGCATGCGCCAAAACCCTTTGGATCGGAGAAACAGCCAAGCTTCAAAAAGCTTGTCCAAATTGCCGACGGCTTCGACACAAAATAGGGATCAAGTATCGTCGGCACTAACGCTTTCGGGAGCGCGCGCTTTGAGAAATCAAAGCCCCACTCCCAGATCGTGAACGTCACAGCTAGAATGAACAGCTGCCAAAACAAAATCGACCAACGATCGTTTCTCATGCTCATTCAGCCTTCGTGCGCCGGAATTCTTCGCCCAGCGAATGCCAGATGTGGGTGTAAAGCTCGCCGAACTCTTTGGTCTCGCGCAAGCTTACGGCGTCGCGCGGCCGCGAGAACGGCACTTCAAAATCTTCCTTGAGTCGCCCCGGTCGCGCCGACAGCAATATAATTCGGCTTGCCAACGTCAACGCTTCGCCAAGGTCATGCGTGACAAACAACACCGTCTGTCGCTCGCGCTCCCAGATCTCCAGCAGCGTTTTGTGCATCTCAAGCTTTGTATGCGTATCAAGCGCGCCGAATGGTTCATCCATCAGTAGGATTTCGGGTTCCATGATCAGCGTCCGCATCAGCGCCACACGCTGCCGCATCCCCCCCGACAACATGCGCGGAAAGCTCTTGCCGAACCCCGTCAAACCAGCCTTGGTAATGGCTTGCTCGACCTTTGGTCCACGTTGCGCCTTCGCGACGCCTGCGATCTCCAGGCCATACCCGATATTCGCTTCCACCGTGCGCCACGGAAACACTGTGTCGCGCTGGAACACATACCCAACCTTGCGATTGACTTGCCCCAAAGTGACCGCGTCTTGATCAATGCGAATATCTCCGCCTGTGCGCGGTAGCAATCCTGCCACCATGTTGAGTATGGTGCTCTTACCACAGCCGGACGGGCCAAGCAGGGCGACAAACTCGCCTTGCCGCACATCGAACGATACTTTTTCGACCGCCACCACATCGCCTTGCGGCGACGGGTAAACTTTATCGAGTGACGAGACCTTGATCCGCACTGACTGTTGTGAAGCCGTCAGTGCTGATTGCGAAGATGTGGCCGTCGCCACCGATGACAGTGTCATATCCGCTCACTTGAACTTCGCTTGCGCTGCATCAACAAAGCTCATGTCGACGATGTCTTCAAATTTGGTCGGCGGAATATCCGAGCCCGCACGATACCAAACCTTGCCACCACGCTCCCACATCGCCTTGTCGACGCGACCGTCATAGACTGACGTTGCTTTGTCGAAACCAAGCTCCGCCTTCACTGCAACAGGATCAACACCATCGAAATATTTTTTTGCAACCAACGCATAAACATCGTCGAGCGGTGTTGCTTTGACCCACTTCATGGCCTGATACATGCCATTAACGAACGACTGCACCATAGCCTTGTCGTTTTGGATGGTTTCTTCCAGGGTATAAATCACGAGCACAGGCACAGTGCCGCCGAACGCCTTCTCAAACGTCCCGGGTATGGACGTGTTGAACACAGCCTTGCCAAAACCTTTGGCTTCCGCTTCGACGACCCAGCTCGGCACGGCGATGATGGCGTCGAATTGCTTGGTTTCAAGGCCAGGCAGCATTGTCTTGAGCCCACCACCCGCAACCCAATTGATTTTGTCGCCGAAGCCCGCAGTCTCCATGGCATAGGTGCCGTACATCCACGTGCCCGAGCCAATCGCGGTCGCTGCAATCACCGGCTTCGATCCATCGGGCCGTTTGTAGTTGCCAAGCTTTTCAATCGAGTTGATGCCGGCATCGAACAGATCTTTGCGAACCACGATGTTCGCGATTGACGAGATCACCTGCGACGCCATGATGATCTTGGCTTTTTTGCCGCGTGTCGACAGCTGCAGCGGATGGCTCGCATCACCATGCGCAAACAGCGCTTGCCCCGCAGCCAATGATTGCCGCCCGTGCGTACCCGCATTGCCCATCACAAATTTGAAATCCAAATTCTCGGTTTTGAAGAAGCCCTTCTCCTCAGCGATCATGCCAAGCGCATAAATTGGCGTCGCCGGACCAAAAGCCAATGATGCGGCCTTCGCCTGTGCCAAGCCAACGCTTGGTATGAGCCCTGCACCCACAAGGGCCGAGCCAGAGAGCAGTGCCTGACGGCGATTGAGTGACATGCAAATTCCTCCCGTTTATCGACGTGTTTTTTAGTTTAAAATTCTAAGCAAGTATCAGCCGATTAAGCCAAGTTCCGCCAGCACCTCGTGCGTATGTTCCCCAATCTGCGGCGGATCGCGCCTTTTCTGCAACCTTTGTCCATCAATTGAGAACGGCAAAGCTGGGGTTCTGACCTGCACCCCGTCAACAGTTGTCATGTCGAGCAGCCCCCCCGATGCGTTGAGGTGTGCATCGTCGAATAAATCGCCCGGTTTATTGACAGGTGCGAACGGCAACTCAAGCCGCTCGAACGTGGCCGAAAGTTCTTTGAGCGTGCGTTCCGTCAGCAGCGCCCCGATCTCTGGGATCATCCAAGACCTATGATCGACCCGCCCTTGGCTGGTTGCAAGGCGCGGATCATTGAGCCACGCGCCAAGTCCAAACTCTGTGCAGAACCCTCGCCAGTGCTCCTCACCGACGATTGAGACAAAAATCTTCTCGCCATCCTTGGTGTCAAACAGATCGTACACCGGCCACGGCGAATCCTTCACTGAGTAAGGCACCGACGCGAGACCCGTGACGCGTTCATACATCATCGCCTGCGCCATCAAGAATACGTTGTTTTCAAACAGTGCGCTTTGAATGTACGCCCCTCGACCCGTTTGTGCCCGATCCGCTAGGGCCGCCTGGATAGCAATGACACCGAACATCCCACCCATAATATCATTGACCGACGCCCCCGCCCGCATCGGTTTGCCAACCGGCCCAGTCATGAACGCAAGACCACCCATCATCTGCACCACTTCATCGAGCGCGAGGCGATTGTCATAGGGTCCCGGCAGATACCCTTTCAATGAACAATAAATCAACCGCGGCATCTCATCTCTGACACTGTCGTAGTCGAGACCAAATCGCTTCAGCAACCCCGGTCGAAAATTCTCAATCATCACGTCGGACTTCGACACGACCTGCCGCGCCAAAGCCTGCCCCTCGACGGTCGTCGTATCGATCACCATGCTGCGTTTGTTGCGCGAATATGTATTGAAG
>JABFRJ010000314.1 GCA_013141255.1 Hyphomicrobiaceae bacterium | reverse complement strand
ACGGAGGATCGCATGCGTGGCCTGGTGTGGGGAATTTCGACGGCGGCGCTAAGCGCCGTCGCTTTATCGAGTGGAAGCTATGCGGCCGATATTCCAGGTCCATCGAAGATCGACGCCGTGACCGTCTACCCCTCGGGCGCCGACATTACCCGCGTGCTCAAAGTCAAAATTCCTGCAGGCGAGCACACTGTCGTTGTCAATGATCTGCCCGCAGGCGCATTGCCCCAATCCATCCGCATCGACGGCAAGGCCACGGGAGGCGCTCTGCAAATCGGCTCGGTCGATACCCGCCGCGTCGCTGTCCCTCGCGCCGACAGTGCCACCATCGCGACCCAACGCCGAGCCATGGAAGACGAGATCGAAAAACTCAAAGACCAGCGCGCCCTGCTGCAAACCGAAATTCAAGCAGCCGAAGCACAAAAGCCATTTATCCAAAACCTCGCCGCATTGCCATCGCGCCCCATCACCGGCTCCGGCACGGTCGCCGAGCCCGATTGGCTGAAAATCGCGGCGCTGATTTCCGAACGCTCCGCCGCCGTCAATAAATCGATCCTCGAAACCGGCATCAAGATCCGCGACACCGACCGCAAACTCCAAGAAGCCACCAACAAGCTAAGTGAACTCGCCCCCGCGCCCGAGCAGCGCTGGGAAGTGAAAATTAATGCCCAAGCCGCGAGCGCACTCGACGCCGAATTGACGGTGCGCTACCAAATCCAGAACGCCAATTGGCAGCCGTTCTACGACGCGCGGCTGACCACCGGTGCAAAAGGCCAGCCATCTAAACTCCAGATGATCCGCCGCGCCTCGATCACGCAACGCTCGGGCGAAGCCTGGGACAATATCGCGCTCACGCTTTCAACCACCCGTCCAGCCGCTGCGACCGCAGCACCCGAACTCAACATGCTGAGCGTGGACTTCCGCCCCGATGCGCCGCCGCCGCCCGTTGCACGCTCCATGCCCGCCGCAGCACCGATGGCTGGGGCCATGAGCGACGCACGAGGCAGATTGGAAAGCGCTGCAAAAGCGAAAATGGAAGCAAAAACAGACGCAGTTGCCGCAACTGAAATATCCGCCGGTGTCGATCTCTCAGGCTTCCAAGCGCAGTTCTCAATCCCCGGCAAGGTCACCGTGCAACAGACCGGCGAACAAAAACGCGTCCAAATCGTCAGCGAAGACCTCGACGCCAACCTGATCGTCCGCACCGTCCCGCGCTTTGACCAAACCGCATACCTCTATGCCAAACTCGCATTGCCAAAGACGTCGAGCGTCCTGCTCCCTGGTCAAGTCTCACTCTTCCGTGACGGCACCTTCGTCGGCCAGGGGCGTGTACCGCAACTGGCGCAAGGCGAAGATCATGAGTTGGGCTTCGGTGCAGACGATCTCGTCAAGGTCAAACGCGTGGTGCTCGAAGACAAGAAGGGCGAAAGCGGCATCTTCACCTCAACCCGCGCCGAAGACCGCAACTTCGTCATAACCGTGAAAAATCTTCGCACCAATCCAGTGCCAGTCGTCGTGCTTGATCGCATACCCGTCTCGGCGCATCAGGATATCAAGGTCGATGCGACGTTCAAACCGCAGCCGACCAAGAAGGACGTCAACGACCGTCGCGGCACCGTGCAATGGGAATTCTCAGCAGCCCCCGACAGCGAAACGCAGATCGCTTTCGGCTACAAAGTCTCGGCCCCTGCTGGCAAGCAAATCGACTATCGCGAAAAAACGCCGGAGCAGATCACTTTTGGCGCGCAGCACAGGTTCTGAACGTTGAGGGCGCGTGTGGATAATTGTATCACGAGGGATGACCTCCACTCGCGCCCTTGTTCCGCCATCGAAGCAGGGATAAAACCTTACCCAGAATTAGTGGACCATTGGGGAGCGGCGTTGCCATGAGCAAATTTATCTGGATTTTACTAGGCTTGATCCTGATCGGTGGCGCCGTAGCCCTGGGCGGCTATCGCAATTTCTATGAACCCAACCAACGCACCCGCTCCGTGGCGTCGGCCCCCTCGGCCTCCCGTTCAGCTCCGCCCGTGTCCGCCCAACGCGCTCCGCAGTCCGCGTCCCAAGGCGCCTCGCTCAATTTTGACACCGTCGTCAATGTTCTCAACGTGGTCGTCGGCATCGTCGGCATCTGGATGACCTTCGCCGGCATGCGCATGCAGCGCCAAGCCATGCAAATGACCGACAATCGCCGCCAACGCTGAAAAACTCCAAAAGTCCACTTGCCACCACAGGAATCCCGGTTTAGATGACCAAAAAGGGCGCTGGGCCTCATGGGCCAAGGCGCTCTTTTTGCGTGACGAGTGACCGTCGTGGCGGCATTCTGATCCGAACCGGAGACGGCAAATGACCAACGTCGTGGTGATGGGCGCCCAATGGGGCGACGAAGGCAAAGGCAAGATCGTTGACTGGCTCTCCGAGCGCGCCGACATTGTCGTCCGCTTCCAAGGTGGTCACAACGCGGGCCATACTCTTGTCATTGACGGGAAAACCTACAAACTCGCGCTGCTCCCCTCGGGCGTCGTACGCGGCGGCAAGCTATCCATCATCGGCAACGGCGTCGTCGTCGATCCCTGGCATCTCGCGGGCGAAATCGAAGCCATCATCAAGCAAGGCGTTTCCATCACGCCCGACAATCTGAAACTCGCCGAAAACGCCACGCTCATTCTGCCACTTCATCGCGAGCTCGACCAATTGCGCGAAGCCGCCGCCGGCGGTCAAAAAATCGGCACAACGGGGCGCGGCATCGGCCCTGCCTATGAAGACAAAGTCGGTCGTCGCGCAGTCCGCGCACAGGATTTGCGCAATCTGCAAAACCTCGGCCCCAAGATCGACCGTCTGCTCGTGCACCACAACGCGCTGCGCAAAGGTTTGGGCGAACCGCTGATCGACAAAGATCAATTGATCGCCGAACTGACCGCCATCGCGCCCAAAATCTTGCCCTATGTCGATACCGTCTGGGACACGTTGGATAAAGCCCGTCGCCAAGGCAAACGCATCTTGTTTGAAGGCGCTCAAGGTGCGCTGCTCGATGTCGACCACGGCACCTATCCCTATGTGACCTCGTCGAACACCATCGCCGCACAGGCCGCCGCTGGTTCCGGCATGGGACCACAGGCACTCGGGTTCGTGCTTGGTCTTGCTAAGGCATACACCACGCGCGTCGGCTCTGGCCCGTTTCCTACCGAGTTGTTTGACGACACTGGCAAGTTGATCGGCGAGCGCGGCAAAGAGTTTGGCACCAACACCGGTCGTCAACGGCGCTGCGGCTGGTTTGACGC
>JABFRJ010000458.1 GCA_013141255.1 Hyphomicrobiaceae bacterium | reverse complement strand
CAATTTACCGCGCGGATAGCGCGCAACGGTGCCACCGAGCGTATCCTGCTCTAGAGTTAAACACGTCAACTTTAGCTCTTTCGCCGCAAGACTAGCCGCAATCCCCGCAGGTCCACCGCCCACCACAACAACGTCATAGCGCTTTTGATCACGCAACCCATCGAGCCGCGCCACCGCCGCAATTGCTTGACGGCCTTGCTCGATCGCGTTTGCGATCAATCCCATGCCGCCGAGTTCGCCCGCAATAAAAACGCCCGGCACACTCGATTCAAAATCAGGCGACACCAAAGGAATATCCACGCCGCGCTGTGCCGTCCCAAAAACCAGATCAATAGCCGACGCCGGGCACGCAGTCTTACACGCCCCATGCCCAATGCACGATTGCGGATCAAGCAACTGCGCTTTGCCCCCAATCAGCCCGATGATCTTGCCTTCTGGACAGGCATGCGCACATGCACCACATCCAACGCAGCGTGCGGGATCAATAAGTGGGTGCAACGAGACCGGTGTCGACGCTCCACGCTCCAACGCTTTGCGACGGCGCCGCACCGCTGCCCCCTCGCGCATGAAACGGCCAACGCCAAAGCTCAACCAAAGCGCAACCAGCGAAATCGCCCACGGCGTATAGTTGCTCAAAATCGGAAGTGCATCGATCATGTCGCAAGCTCTCGCGTCCGATTTTGGCAGCACCACGGCAACAATTTGGAATCAGACCGAATCTATTTCCACTAAACGCCCGCACGATCATCGACCCGTCCCAATCAAGTTCAGCGAGTAGCGCTCCATTGATCGCAATCGCGATACGGACGACAAAAAGCTGCACTTGCACCACATTTTCAAACATTCCCGCGACGACACGTCGCCAGCTCACGAACGCAGCATCCCGACCTTCGCCGCAATTCCTTGGGAGTGTCGCCACAACGCAACCTTTGAAAGACCAAGCACCGTGGCTGTGCCGAGTATCTCTCGCCCAACACCACCATCAGATCACGCCGCGGCAGGTCAACGGCCTGCGCGCGAACGCGCCCGCGCTGGATCAACCACCGTCATTACCTGCCTAGGTTTCTCGCTCATCGCTGTAGCTCCCGGCATTGCCGGACGTCTAGGAATGGACTCAGAATCACTCGGTGCAATCGGCTCAAGCCTGCGCCAACTCTGGGGCCATCTCGAAGACATCAAATTCGGCAGCGGCCTCCGCTTCTGGTTAGGCGTATCGGGCACCACAATGATGGCTCTCCTGCTGCTTTACCCCCTCAGGAAAAGACTATCTGCACGCCCCTGGTTTGGACGCATCAGCAGTTGGTTCTCAATTCACCTTGTGTTGGGCTTTCTCGGCCCAGTCCTCATCCTCTACCACACAAATTTTGGCCACGGCGGCTTCAACGCCAACATTGCGCTCTGGTCCATGCTCACGATTATGGCGAGCGGCGTGATAGGCCAGTTCATCTATGCTGAAATCAGCGCCCGCCGCCACGCCGATAAAGAACGTGCCGAAACACATCTCAACGCTATCCGATCAATGCTCAATGCCTTTGCTGCAACGATACCCGACCTCGCGGCAGTCATTCACGAACTCGATACATTCAATTCCACCCATCTTCAGGCTCCAAAACCGCTTTGGCAAAGCCTTCGCACACGCATCGCGATTCGCAGTCAGCGCAAACGGCTGACGCAGTTAGTGCTGAACACGTTCAATCAGGCGTCACAAGCACGCCAAATAACAACATCAATCCAAAGTCAGCTACGCGCCAACCTACAAAATAACGTTTACGCCTATTTCACCCTGGTTCAGCGCGCGGCCAACCGCGGCGTCCGAGAACAACTCTGGGCAAGATGGCGATTGTTCCATCTCCCGCTGTTCCTCATTATGGCTGCCGCCGTGATATTACATATCATTGCCGTGTGGGGCATGGACCAAGACGCTACCCAAGTACTCAACTCCGCACCGATCTCAGCATCCAAGACGTCGAGTCGCACAGAGAACACTCTAAATATTATTCAAATAAAGCGCTCGACAATTCCTATTACCTCACAAGAAGCAAACAAAAACGCACGCACAACATCACCGGCCAACCTGACAGAAGTGCAACCAACGAATACTCGAAAAGACCATCCACATCCCGACGGCACTCAAACCGCATTCAAAGAGCGCACAACACGACCAGAACCGCGGCTGTTATCCGCTCCACAGCGTGTCACACCGGCGGCAATCCCAAAGTTTGAGCCAAAACCGCAAGTCCTGGCCCAACCCTTCCCAACACCGGCACGAGCCCCAGATCCTCAAAAACCTGCGCCCCCTGCTGCACAAGAGCAATCGCCCGCCGTTGCAGAACTACAGCGCCGCATCGACGAAAGCCCACCTATGGGATTGGGCGGAGCAAAACCGCGCACGCTCGTCGAACAAATCGCACTATTTAAATCGAAGCAAAAAGCCAGCCAATTCTCGCATTCGACCGCCGAAACAAACTTCGCGCTGACAGGAAAACATACAAAAGTCGAATGCAATGCCTGCCATACAAAGCCCTTGCGCGAGACGGCGCAAAGCGCACCCCGTCAATGCATCGCTTGTCACAAGAAAGACGACGTACACCGAGGGAGGCGCAACGACTGCGCCAATTGCCATACGACCAATCGCTGGAGCGAAATCATCCGCAGACGCTAACAATGGGCACAAACAAGAAGACCTGCACCACTGTCTCAAATGGTGCAGGCCCAACCACAATAATTCGTACCGCTAGCCAAAAATACTCTCCCGAGCAGAAATCCCGTTCACTGTCGCCGTCCAATACGGTCCGACGACGCCAACATCCGCACCAACTCTAACAAATCATCATTCCGTGCGACCTGCACAAACATTCGGCGCAGCAACGGATCATCCGTATCGTCCTCGCTCCGCCCCATGTAGTAGCGAAACATTTGGCGCACAAAGCACTGCTTGAACATCAGTGAATTTGTAAACACACGCAGCGCTTCCGTCGGATCGGCTGTCGTCATAGCACCTTCATCCAGAAAGTCGACGGTAACGCGACTATCAATGGGATGACCATTATCAGTCATCCGCCAGCGCCCAAGAGCATCATAGTTCTCCTGGAAAAATCCGAACGGATCGATTGACTTGTGGCAGCCCATACAAGCCGTTTGATTGGTAACCTGCTCGATCCGCTGCCGCTCAGTCGTATGTGGCGTTTCATAAATTGTTGTATTCACGCCGGGCGGCGGCGGGTCCAACTCCATGCACATGACCTTGCGGACCCAGAATACGCCACGCTTAACCGGGC
>JABFRJ010000473.1 GCA_013141255.1 Hyphomicrobiaceae bacterium | reverse complement strand
AGCACATCGTGCTCGTGCTCTGCATCGAGCACTTAAAGAAAAAGCCCGCGCCCTTCCGCGTCATCGATACCCACGCCGGTATTGGCCGCTACCGCCTCCACACCGGCGAGGCCACCCGCACCGGCGAATGGCGAGATGGCATCGCGCGCCTCTTCGGCCCCGAGGCGGCGCCTCTGTCGCCAGCAATCGCTGCGCTGCTCAAACCGTATCTCGACCTCATCAGCGCCGAAAACAGTTCAGGCGCCCTCAACATTTATCCAGGCTCCCCCGCCATCGTGCAATCGATGCTGCGCCGCGATGATCGCTTCATCGCCAACGAGCTTCACCCAGAAGACGCCAAGGCACTTGCCGCCGCCATGAAAGGCGACAAAGCCGTCATCACCTCGGCCATCGACGGCTACACCGCCCTCAAAGCCCATTTGCCACCCAAAGAACGGCGCGGTCTCGTCCTTGTCGATCCCCCCTTCGAAGAGCCGGGCGAACTTATTCGCCTGACCGAGGGACTGGCCGAAGGGCTCAAACGCTTCGCCACCGGCACCTTTGCGCTCTGGTATCCGATCAAAGATCCGAAGCACACGACGCGCTTCAAGCGTGCCATTGCTGAAGTAACCGCGCATGCCGACGTCCCGCCTGCCCTCGAAGTAGAAATGTTCTTGCGCCCACCACGCAACCCCGCGCTCCTCAACGGCGCCGGCCTCGTCGTGATCAATCCACCTTTCACGCTGTACGCAGATATGAACGCAATTCTGACCGAACTCCTGCCACGCCTGAGCGACAATCCCGAAGCGACTTTCTCCGTCGACGCCTTGCCCAAAGCACCTAAGGCCCCAAAACCCGCCGACAAAAAATGACGGGAATTTGATATACCCCCCTATTGCGCCTCACGTTTTGCCTTGCGTGACCAAGGCAAAAACGAGATAAATATTGAGGTTCGGGTAGTTTTGGACCCGGCGGCGACTGCTGAGACTGTTAAGATGGCCTGCGACGACGCATCTTTCTTGAGTGCCTCACCATCTCCGAAGTTGGTCCTGATTGCTTGGCTGAAACGGATGGTTCCTCACCGATCCCATCCGGATTTCAAGGCTTAATGGGCACTTCAGGAGCGCAGCATGCGGCAGACCGGCACGGTCAAGTTTTTCAATCAAACGAAAGGCTTTGGCTTTATTACCCCTGACCAGGGCGGCAAGGACGTTTTCGTTCACATCACAGCTGTCGAGCGCTCGGGCATTGGCCCCCTTGACGAAGGCATGCGGGTCTCATTCGAGACTGAACCCGACAAACGCGGCAAAGGCCCAAAGGCCGTGGAACTGCAGATCGCAAGCTGAACCACATCAGCAACGCACATCGGTATCCCACACCGCTGTCGCCAAGAATTTCGGAAGCGCGTCGCATGTCACGTCGACATGAGTGGTGCGCTTTTTTGTTTTCACACCTCACGTCCGACCCTACCAACCCGCCGACCGGTCGATATGTTGACGTCGATTGCGTCTCAATAAGTGCCCCCCAGCAATCTGATCGAAGGTTGCTGACCATGACACTTCGGACCATCAAGCTTCGGACTATGAAACCACCGCGCAAAAAGGCAACGCTCGCCGTGAATGCGCAGTAAAGCCATCACATGACCTCGCGAGTCACATATGAAGTGCGCTAGTAATTTCTCTTGTGTGTCTCGACAACTGCAATTTCACCCGTGCGGCGCCGCAATGGCTGTCGCCCATTCGAGGAAACCGATCATGCGCAATTTCCGCCTCCGTGATGCCGCCGCCGCGACCGTACTTGCCGCAGGTCTTCTGACCCTATCTCTCGCCACGAGCCCAACAGCACACGCCCAAAAAGCCACCGGAGGCTGTGTCAACAAAGCCGGTGAAGGCACCAACACCACGGTCGACGGCGCCAAGTTCCAAGCCTGGGAAGCCGTCCTGCAAGCAACCGACTGGGGCATCTGGAGCGCGATGATGGCGTCGAAGCAAGAAGTCGGCAACGCGCCAGGCATGAAAGTTTCCAACCTCCGCTCAAACTGCAAACCCGGCGGCCTCGGTCAAACCTGCATCGTCTCCGCCACCCTCTGCCGCTGAGCTAACTTTGTCACTCCGTGCGCGGCTCAGCATATGATGCTGTCCCGCCCACAGGCTTTTATTCGCCACAACCAAATTCCCTATGAGAGAGACAGTATACTTCGTCGCGATAATCTTGGCATTCGCCTCAGGTTTAGTGCCGTGGTGGATATTGTCTCATTACGACTACGCGGCGCTCGGCATCATTGTAGGTCAGACGTTTGCGATCGCCGCGGCCTATACCGTCAACTACGTTCATTGGAAACACGAGGCGCGCGAACAGGCCCTACAAAAACAGGAGATCGCGGTTCTCTGCCAGAAGGTCGATGCCGCAATTGCTGGGATAGAAGCTGAAGCCGAGTTCAAAAGTTCGCGCCCCACGCTCCACTAAAACCTCAGCCCCGCTTCACATAAACCTCCGTCGTCCGATACCCCGCGTTCACCGGGATCACGGCACGCACGCCGCTCGCATCCTTCACGAGCTTCGGCATCACAGTTGTCACTGTCCGCCCGCGCGCATCACGCATCGCGTCAGCCACCGTCGCACTGTCCGCCAGCAACTCAATATTCAACCGCGTGGCAGGCACCAAAAACTCACGCCCCGCGTCAGCGTCCGCCAGCAAATCCGCTGGCCGCATCCATACGCTCGCCACCGCCTCCTGCCCGTCGTGCTCCGCAATCTGCCCCTCCGGCATTGCCACTAGAAAGAAATGCGTATCGAACCGCTTGGCTAAAGTCTCGGGCGAAATCCAGTGCGCAAAATGCACCATGTGATCAAACGCTGGTGCCAACGCTTCCGCCTGCATGAAGCTCGAAAACTGCGCCGTCTTAGCATTGAGCGCCTTGCGGTATTGGTCTTCCAACACCCGCGCGCCCGCTTCCTCAATCACGTCCACCACGCCCTCGCGCTGCGCAATCAGCACGCCCGCCTCTTCAAACGTCTCACGCACAGCCGCGATCCAATACTGCGGCTCAGGCCCACTCAACGACGTCCCCCACGGAACCTCGACGTTGGCATCATCCGCATCGACCTTTCCGCCTGGAAAAATCAACGCGCCAGACGCTAGATCAACCATCCGGTCGCGCTTGACCATGAAAATCTCAAGGCCATTAGCGCCGTCACGCACCAGCATGACCGTCGCCGATGCCCGTGCGGGAGCTAGCGTTTGCGCTGCGTCTGCCATGCCAAATTCGTCCTTTAACGCGTCGCTTTGAACACGCGACCGAGCGGGGTAAT
>JABFRJ010000100.1 GCA_013141255.1 Hyphomicrobiaceae bacterium | reverse complement strand
GCGTCTATGGCAGTCGCATGGTCGATCTCTCGCGCTTACACGTCTACGCTTGGGATGCACGTCCAACGCCCGCATTTCCTGCCTATACTGACGTCTGGGGCGACGGCGACAACTGGCGCCTCGGTCATTGGATCTCAGGTCGCCTGTCCGGTGCCGGTTTACAAGAACTCGTGCGCGACCTTCTCAACCAATACGACTTCACCGCGATAGATGTGCGTGATCTCTCCGGCGTCGTGCCCGGCTTTGTCATCGACCGCGTTATGAGCGCGCGCGAAGCGCTAAAACCATTGGAACTCGCATACTTCTTCGATGCCATCGAAAGCGGCGGCCTCATCAAGTTCCGCCATCGCGGCCATCAATCCCAAGCCATCACACTCGATACGAGCGAACTTGTCGAAGCAGCCCCGTCACGCCCGCTCGTCAGTCTTACGCGTGGCCAAGAAACGGAATTACCCTCCACAGTAAAAGTCGCCTACCTCGATGGTAGCGGCGACTATGCCCAGCGCATCGCCGAAGCCAGTCGCTCGACGGTCGCCTCCAATCGCGTAGCCTCCGCCGCGCTTCCTCTCGTCCTCGACGCCGAACACGCAAGCCAAATATCAGATACTTGGCTTCATGAAACGTGGTCCTCGCGCGACCGTGCACAGTTCGCCCTACCGCCGAGCACCATCGCGCTCGAAAGCGGCGATGTTGTCACGCTCACCACCAACGGCCGCGAACTCCCCTATCGCGTCATCGCTATTGGCGACAGCGGCACCCGCGATATCGAAGCCCGCCTTTTCGAGCGTCGCGTCTATCGCGCCACTCCCCAAACCCCGCGCCTAACGTCCATCGTGCCACCACCGCCACCTGTCGGACCACCGCTTGCGATCCTGCTCGACATCCCACCGCTGCGCGACGACGAGTCGTCCCAGTCCGGCTACGTCGCCGCCGCCCAGTTACCATGGCCTGGCTCTATCGCCGTTTGGCAATCACCCGAGCAATCAGGCTTCCGCTTGAAATGCCTCCTGACGACCCCAGCCACCACTGGCATAGTCACTTCGTCGGTGGGTACGGCTCACCCTTGGCGCCTCGATCACGGCTCTGAACTCATAGTCGCACTCGACCGTGGCGCACTTTCAAGCACCACGCGAACCCAACTCCTTGCCGGCAGCAACGCTGCCGCTATCGAAATCGCACCGAACATCTATGAGATCTTGCAATTCGAATCAGCCGACTTGATCGCGCCGCAATCCTACCGCCTCACAACCTTACTCCGTGGTCAACGCGGCACCGAAGGAGCACGCGCTGCAATTCCCTTGGGCGCCCGCTTCGTGCTCCTCGATTCTGCCGTCCGCCCAGTCCCCTTGACCACCGATGAACTCAACCTCAAATTTCATTGGAAGATCGGAGCCGCCAATCGCGACATCGGCGATACAACCTACTTCGACCAAACCCACACCTTCCGTGGCGTCGGTCTTGCACCCCTAAGCCCTGTCCATATCCGCGCCACCCGCGCAAGCAACGGCGATCTCTCTGTGACCTGGATACGTCGAACGCGCTCAGGCGGCGACAGTTGGGAAGCAACCGAGGTCCCTCTCGGCGAGGAAAGTGAACGCTACGCCATCGACATTCGCGCAGGCGCCGTCACAAAGCGCACGCTCACAAGCTTAACGCCATCGGCCATCTACACAGTCGCTGACCAGATCACCGATTTCGGCTCAGTCCAGCCAACTGTCACCGTCGCCATCGCCCAAGTCAGCCCCACAGTTGGGCGCGGCGCACTCACCACAGCGACCGTCTAGTCTTCTACAGTCAAGGCCACTCATGCCCATCCCCCAAACCGAACAACGGCCTCAACCGCCGTGGCTCACGCACGCCTGGTCCGAACTCGGGCTGCACGAGCGCACCGGGCCCGCCAACGAAGCGCGCATCGTCGCCTACGCTCGCAGCCTCGGCCACACCGACGTCACCGACGATGAAGTGCCATGGTGCGCAGCCTTCGTCGGCGCCATGTTGGAGCGGGCAGGGGAGACCTCCACGCGATCACTCCGCGCCCGCTCGTACCTCGAATGGGGACTGGCTCTTGAAGCTTTCCAACTGGGCGCCATTGCCATCTTTTCGCGCGGCGACGATCCCGCAGCGGGTCACGTCGGCTTCCTCATTGGTGAAACCGCCGCATCATATTTGATCCTCGGCGGCAACCAATCCGACAGCGTAAGCGTCACAGCCTTCCCCAAAGAAAAGCTGCTCGACCTCCGTCAACCCGATCCCCACATAGCCCCACAACCAAAAACCAAATCGGAAACGGTCAACCCCACATTGTTTGATGCAGCCGTCGCTCACGTCCTCAAAATGGAAGGCGGCTTTACCGACGACCCACAGGATCCCGGCGGCCCTACCAATCTCGGCATCACACTTTCAGAATTCGCTCAATACAATCGGAAAACTCTCTCCCCGACAACGCGTCTCGCGCTGCTGCAACAACTCAAAGATCTCACGTTAGCGGACGTGCAACCCATCTATAAGCAAAACTACTGGCAGCCGTCCCACGCGGCGGCATTGCCGACCGCCCTCGCAGTTTTTCATTTCGACTGCGCCGTAAATCACGGCGTAACTGGCGCAGCGCGCTTGTTGCAATCCACTCTTGGCGTGGACGTCGATGGCGACATCGGGCCCATTACGCTCCGCGCGGCCTTCGCCGAACCCTCCGCTGAACTTGTCGAGCGTTACGCCGAGGTACGACGCGCACGCTACCGATCGCTCCCCCACTTCCCGCGCTTCGGTCGCGGTTGGCTCAACCGCACCAACGCCACGGTGTCAGCCGCGAATAGTATCTCCGCCCACTTCCCCGATCCACCCGCACCGCCACCTGTCCGCACACGCATCTCAAAGGAAAACACCATGACCGAAAATACCTCGCCGGATACAACCACCAGCACCACGGCACCAAAATGGTGGGGCCAGTCCCTCACCATATGGGGCGTGATTGTCACCACGCTCTCGACCGTGGTCCCCGCCATCGGCCCACTCTTTGGTCTCGACGTCACTGCCGAAATGATCCGCCAGATCGGCGGACAGCTCGCCCACCTCATCGAGGCGCTAGGTGGCGTGATCGGCATTATCTTGACCGTCGTCGGCCGTATGCGCGCCGCTCAACCCCTGATGCGCCGCCCATTCCAGCTTTGGATATGATCACTACGTTTGCGTTCACCCAACTTGCGTTCACCCAACTCGTGTTCACCCAACTCGTGTTCACCCAACTCGTGTTCACCCAACTCGTGTTCACCATGAGTTCAGCCCCGATACGGCACACTGCCCTCATGAT
>JABFRJ010000491.1 GCA_013141255.1 Hyphomicrobiaceae bacterium | reverse complement strand
GTTTTGACCGTCAGCGAGACAGTCAATAGCGACGTAATCCGTCAGACATTCTCTACCCGAAGTATGCCGGACGTCTGACATATAAATCCGTCATGGCCGCGTAGGCGGCCACCCAAGCAAACCGCGGTTCATCTTGCTGGGCTTCGCGGTCGGCAGCAAATGATAGACGGATCCATTCGCGAATATCGCGCAAGCAGAAATCTGCTTGGGGGGCCACCTTCGTGGCCATGACGACAGAAAGGCGATGACTGGAATTAACGCCGCACCGGGCTACGCCACCCGGGGACGGGCTACGCCACCCGAGGACAGATACCAATTCGCGATATGCACAATGTCTGGCAACAGGCTCTAACAAATTGGTGTCTGTACCCAAACGCACCATACTGCTATCGGGCCGCGAACTCACGACTCACGACTGACCACTCACGCCCCATCCCCATCCGTAAACACACCCCTAACCTCTGTGCCATCGTGGGTAACGTCCGCTTAACCGTTCTCACACCCGCTCCTGCTATTCTCCCCGCCGATACGGATTTACAACCAACCCTTCGGCTGGGCACGTCATGTCAGCGTTTGAAAAAATCGATGCAGCAGGCGCAACACCTGCAACGCCTTCGACAGCACTTACCGTAATACCGGTATCCGCCGCGCCGTCGAACGACGACGCCAAAAACCAAAATGAAAAAAAACCAGATACCAAAAATCAAGACGTCAAATCTCGCATCAACGACGCACTAAAACGGCGCACGACTGCTAAAACCGCATATCCAACCGCGCCAAAGGTAGCCGCAGCCTTTCCAACCCAATCGCCACCGCAGAAGAAAGACACCCCCACGCTATTCGCCCACGCGCCCCAAATGCGCAACAAAGACTCAGGCCCCGAAGCCGCTCTCCGCGCCACACAACGCGCTGCCCATCACAACAACGCTGACGCGAAGCCACCGCAGTGGGCCAAAGTCACCTGGCAGCAAAACCTCTTTGGCGCCGCCATCATCAGCGTCGTCTTGCTCGCGCTCTGGCTATTCTACGGCCCCGCCGTCAATCGCGATCTCCGCCTCGCCAACACCTACAAAATTGACCGCACACTCCAAGTCGAACACGGCAGTTGCAAGCGCTATTTCTTTCTGCTCTCCACCTGCTCAGCCAACCTGATCGACAAATCGAGCGGCACACCCACGAAACACACAGCCTCGTACATGGTCATGTTCCGCAACTTAGGCGGCACACCGCTGATCCCCGTGCGCTCCACCTCAGAACGCGACGCCGTCTCCGTCCGCGTCGCCACTTCAGACACCCTCACCAATCGCGCGGCCTCCCTTTACGGCCTCTCAGCTTTCTGCCTGCTCGCGCTCTTCATCTTCGCCCGCCGCCTCGCCACCGGCCGCTACTCAGGCGGCCCTGCGCTGACCGCCGATCATTGACCGTAGGTTGGGTTAGCGTGGCACATGTGCGCACAAAAAATTACGCAAACCTAAATCCCACGCGCAACCCAACACTTTCAAATCACACAATGCGTGTTGGGTTACGCGCCACCGCGCTAACCCAACCTACCCGCGCCCGCCGGTTCATCACTCCCCGCCGCCGCCCTTCTGTCGCCGCGCCATAAACGCCAACCGCTCGAACAAATGCACATCCTGCTCGTTCTTCAGCAGCGCCCCATGCAGCGGCGGAATAAGCTTACGCGGATCCTGCTCGCGCAACGTCTCCGGCCCAATGTCCTCGTTCAACAGCAACTTGATCCAATCCAACAATTCCGACGTCGACGGCTTTTTCTTCAGCCCCGGCACCTCGCGAATGTCATAAAAAACCTTCATCGCCTCCGACACCAACATCCCCTTCAAGCCGGGATAGTGCACATCGATGATCGCCCGCATCGTGTCGGGGTCCGGGAACTTGATGTAGTGAAAAAAACAACGCCGCAAGAACGCGTCCGGCAGCTCTTTCTCGTTGTTCGACGTGATCATCACAATCGGCCGCACGGTGGCCTTGATCGTCTCGCCCGTCTCGTAAACATAGAACTCCATGCGGTCGAGTTCTTGCAGCAAATCGTTGGGAAACTCGATGTCAGCTTTGTCGATCTCGTCGATCAACAACACCGGGCGCACGTCCGACGTAAACGCCTCCCACAGCTTCCCCTTGCGAATATAATTCTTGATGTCTTTAACGCGCGTATCGCCGAGCTGACTGTCACGCAACCGCGACACCGCATCGTATTCATACAAGCCCTGCTGCGCCTTCGTCGTCGACTTAATGTGCCATTCAATCAGCGGCGCCTTAAACGCCTTCGACACTTCAATGGCGAGCGCGGTTTTCCCCGTGCCCGGCTCCCCTTTGATCAGCAATGGCCGTTGCAACGTCGCCGCCGCATTGACCGCGATTTTCAAATCATCGGTCGCCACATAATTTTTCGTACCCGTAAACTTCATCGGCCCAGCCATCTCGTCTCCAGTTTCTCAAACCACGCTGACTGCTTATCCCCTCTCCTCCCACGCGGGGGGAGGGTGCATATTTAACCGCCAGACGCCTCCACAAACTCCCCCTCTCCCCGCGCGCGGGGAGAGGGTTAGGGTGAGGGGCGGCTACAGTAAGAGCGTGATGGACTAACGCAGCATAATACAAGCCATCTCGTCTCTCTTCCCTAAAACCAATCAAACCATCTTGTTTTCCGCCCCCTTGATGGGGGAGGACGCGACGCCATGAGTTAGCGATTGCTAACTCATCGTGGCGTCGCTGGAGGGGGTGAATCGCACCCTCAAAACCCAATCACTTTCCCCGCGTAATCCTCAAACACTCCCGTCGTCGCCATCGACAAATGATCAAACCGCTGCACCAACCCCGCCGCGCTCACCTCAGGCGAAATCGCCGCCCCCGGTCCACCCATGTCCGTCTTCACCCAACCCGGATGATACACGCCCACCGCAATACCGCGCGGCTTCAATTCAACCGCCAGGTTCGCGCCGATATTCGCCACTGCCGCCTTCGACGCGCGATAAGGATACGACGCGCCCGACACGTTGCTCGACGACGCCATGATCGACGACAGGATCGCGACCTTCCCACCTTGGGCCACATTCGGCACACACGCCTTCAAAGTCAGAAACGCGCCCGTCACATTGACCGCAAAAATCTTGGCCCACGCCTCGGCTGTATTGCCCGCGTCATCATGTCCCCCGCGTGGCCCACTCACACCTGCGTTTGCAATCAGCAAATCAATCGAGCGCCCCGCAATCACAGTCTCAAATCCAGCAAACGACGCTCCATCAGCCACATCAAGCCGCACCACCTCAAGCCTCCCCGACGCCCCCGCCC
>JABFRJ010000025.1 GCA_013141255.1 Hyphomicrobiaceae bacterium | reverse complement strand
GGGTAGCAGCTTTTGTGAGAATTGCAGGAGTGCGGCGCGGCCTTCGCATTCGATAACGCCGAGCACGTCGGCGTTGATGTCGCGCACGACTTGGGCGGTGTTGCGGGTTGCGGTTTCGTTGACGAGTTCGGTTTTCATTTCGACCCAGCCGGTCCAGTCGTTGCGGCCCTTGGCGACGATTTCGAGGCCGTAGACTTTGCCGCGCTTCAGCAGTTGGCCGCGATTTTGGCGGAGTTGAACGTATTGGCCGCCGTCGTCTTTTTTGTCGATGCCGAGGAGTTTTAGGAGTTGGAGGATGCGGGTTTTGTCGGCGTCGGCGTAGGTTTCGTTTTCGAAGATGGCATTGATCTCGGCGTAATGTTCAAGCACGGAGCGGCTTTGCGCCCAGGTGTCGAGGTTGAGCGCTTTGGCGCGCGTGAACAGGTTCTCGACGTTGTAACTGGCGAGGCGCATCGGCGATCCAACCTAGAGACTTGATTCGGGTGGATTGAGCGTAGCTGCGTGAGATGTGACGGCAACTTATGCTGTGGAGCTGGGGTCGGTGATCCACGTTTATGTGGAAGGGAATGCGCGGTAATGATCCGTGCGGGCGATCACCCCCATCTGGGTTTTGATTTGCGAATTATTAAGTCCCCTCACCCGAGTAGTGTCGCGGTTGATGTCGTGCTCGGAGCGCCCTCTCCCTCGAGGGAGAGGGGGACTGCGGCGACGATTGCTGCGGGTGAAATGTGGGTGAGGGGAGTGTGAAGCGTGTAATGCGTACATTTTTTGTGGGGCCGCCCCTCATGCTTGATGCTGTGTCGCTTACGCGACGGGCCTTCTCCCCTTGAAGAAGGGGAGAAGGAATTGCAGCAGTGAATGCGGCGGGTGTTGCGTTCTCCCCCACGGCTTTATCGCATGTCGCCTTCGCGACATTTGAAGTTTGACGCTTACGCGACGGGCCCTCTCCCCGTGAAGGACGGGGAGAGGGGGAGGTTAGGTGCTGAAACGGTTGAGGATGTTGGTGAGGAGGTGGGAGATGTCGTTGTCGAAATTGTTGTGGGGAAGGGCGCCGCAGAAGGTGATGGAGCCGGTGGCGAAAACCGCGCCGCCGCCGGGGACATCGAAATAGAGCATGTCGGCGCGGATCAGTTGTTTGTGAGTTTCGCCTGAGATGGTGGTGATGTGGGTGAGTTGCTCTTCGGGCACAACAACCCATGGGGCTTCTGGTGGATGGTTTTCGGATGATGCAAGAATGACAGCGTTATCAGGCGTTCCTAAGCGTTTGTCGGCGCGGTCGAGTTCGAAGCCTGCCGCGCCGTGACCGGAGAAGCCGTCGCCGCCGATTGTGTCAGCCGAGATACCATCGAAGATCCAACTGACTATTGGATTGCTGCGGGCGTCTGGTTTGATGCGATAGTGAGAGCCGACGAAGTTGCCTTGCGCGGTGAAGCCGATGCCGACGAGTTTTTGTGGTGGCCGCGCGTTGCGACGCCAGAGGCCGCCGTACTCAGCGTCATATTGATTGTAGTATTCGCCGGGCTCGGCGGCCCAGGCGCGAATGCCGCCTTCAGCGCGACGGATTTCGACGAGGCCGTCGCGTGAAGGATCGAGCGCGATTTTCCAATAGAAGCCGTTGCCGCCTAAGTACATCAGGCGACCGCCTGAATCGCGGTACGACTCCAACGCGTCGAGCATTTGTGGCGTGTGGTATTCGGGATGCGAGCCGGTGACGACGACCTTGTAATTTTTGAGAAGGTCTAAACCTTCGTGATGCAATTCGAAGTCGGTGATGAGATCGACGTCGTAGCCTTTGTGAGCGAGCCACATGAGCAGATGACTGTCGGCTGGATAGTGGCGTAGGCCCGACGCGCGGATGTCGGGATAGGGATAGGTGAGGTAGCCTATGCGTAAATTGAGCATGGGACGACGCCAGGAGACGAGGCCGATGCCGGAGCCATCGGTGTGATAGTTGTAGGTTGAGAGACCGTAGTCGCGATGTTGGCCGGGATTGTAGGGATAGGCGTTCCAGTCTTGGCTTTGCGCAATCCAAGCGGCGCGCCACTTCTCGTCGAGCATCCACTCGGGGCGGGCGTGGTTGCCGTAGACGGTGTAGGTGTAGGTTGAGACGAGCACCGCAATTTTCGCGGTCGTTTTGCCTTTGGGTGGCACGACGAAGAAGGGAATGTTTTCTTCGGTATCACCGGCTTTGAGAATGAGTGCGTAGGCGTCGGATTTGAAGTTTTGGGGGATGGTGATGGCGTGGGTGGCGGGCCAGCGGCAATCGTCGAGATCGTCGTCGTGGAAGTGGATGGCGGCATATTGGTCGGGCGCGTGGCGGAAGCAGTGCTCGTGGCCGGACCAGGAGGAGGAACGCACGGCGCGGGTGGGCGTGTTGATCAGTTCGCCGTGGCGGCTGTTCGGGCCAATGTCGATGATGCGGTTGGTGTGCATGTCACGTGAGAAGTCCCATGCGGCGACGAGGCCGGGGATATTGTCGCCGTGCGAGGCGCGGGTGATTTCATCAGAGGACAGCGCGCGGTCGAAGATCATGGGGCGTTCGAGGCGGCCGTTGAAGGTGTCGATGGGGGCGGTGTCGGAGGCGGAAGCGAAACTTACGCGACGGGAGCCGTGGTTGAGGTCGGGCGTGCTTGAGAGATTGGCCGATGTTGTTGTGGTTTGCGCGTGGGGTTTGTTTGGCGTCACGTTGAGGGTGAGCGTTTTTGATTTTGCGTCGACTAGGACAGTGAGGGTGGACCAGGTGTGAAGCTCAAGTGGTGTTGTGCACTCGACTGATGCTTGATCTGAATGAGTACCGATCCTGATGCGGGGTTTTAGATCGGTCGTGAGTTCGAGTTCGATGCCACGGCCGCTATCGTGGCCGCTACCGCCGTGGTCGCGGTTGGACATGATGACCTGGCGGCGTGGGAGTTTGAGTGTCGGGTAGATGCGGATTGTGAAAGTGACGGAGTTGAGAGCTTGCAGTGTGCCTTCGATGTCGGCGATGGCGTAGGAACCGGAGGGGACGGTTTCGGGTTTGGGTTCGATGAGCGTGACAACGGGGAGCGCGGTGGGTTCGGTTTTGACGCCGCCGATGAGCGGGTTGGGATCGGCGCAGAGGACGCGGACGATGTGGGCTGAGACTTTTTCGCCGGTGGCGTTGGCTGTGTGGAAGTGCAGGGTTTCACCGGGGCGGACGGGGAGGCGGTCGGCGTAACCGGTGAGCGGTAACATGCGGGGCTCCATGACGATGCGATGTTAGCTGCGAGCTTTGAGAGCGATGGTGGGGTGCGGCGAGGGGGTGGGTCAAGGTTAAGGGGGCGTGCGTGAGGTGATGGG
>JABFRJ010000547.1 GCA_013141255.1 Hyphomicrobiaceae bacterium | reverse complement strand
GACGCCGGCCTTCATGTCGGAGGCTCCTCGACCCCAGATTTTGCCGTCCTTGATGTCGCCGCCATGGGGCGCAACCGTCCACGGGGCGAGGCCGAGGGGGACGGTGTCGAGATGTCCGGTGAAGGCGAGTGGTGGCTTTGTGGAGCTGCCGCCGATATGCGCGATAAGATTGGGGCGACCGTCGGCCAGCAGCACGGTATCGATTGCAAAACCGGCTTGGCGCAGGTGTTGGGCGACGTAGTTGGCTGTCTCCGTCTCGTTGCCCGGAGGATTAATAGTGTCGTCGCGGATCAAGCGCTGGGTCAGTGCGATGGCTGGGCTGAGCGCTTGCTTAAGCATTGTCACACACAGGGTTAGACGTCTTGTTGATCGGATGTGTCTTCATTGTAACTTCGTTCTAGCTGGCGCAATGCATGCGGCAAGCAGATTTTTTCGTTGTAAGTTAGAGAGCAAGACAGTGAACAAGACAGTGGGAATAATCATGGATATGTCACGCGCATGAACTTGATCGACACCGGTTTGACTGCATGGCGGCGGCGCTATTGGCGCGGGTCGACTGAGGCGCTTCAGCGTTTTTCAGGCTTGAAGCCTTTCACCGTCATCACCGGCGCATCGGAAGGGATCGGTCGCGCGTTTGCGATTGAATGTGCGCGGCGCGGTGACAACTTAATCCTTATTGCGCGTGGCGTGGAGCGTCTTGAGGCTGTTGCGAACGAACTACGCGCACAAGGCCGGGGAGCTGTGGTGTCGGTACCATTTGATGTGACGACCATGGACGCCGCACAGACGATTGCTGTAACCGTCGGTGCTCAAGGTGGCTTCGTCAATCTGCTGATCAACAATGCTGGCTTTGGGCTTGGTGGCGCGTTTCAGGAGCATTCGGTCGAGAAAATTGAGGCGATGGTGCAGCTCAACGTGGCGACACCGACACGGTTGATGCGCGCGTTTTTGCCCGACATGCTTGCGCGCGGCGCGGGTGGCATTATCAACGTGTCGTCGCTAGGTGGCTACGGTCCGGGACCGTGGCAAGGGGCGTACTATGCAAGCAAAGCCTATGTTACGAGCTTGTCGGAGGCGGTGGCTTATGAGACGCGTGGACAAGGCGTGCGCATCCTCGCTGTGGCGCCCGGCCCCGTCGAGACGGCGTTTCATGCCAAGATGGGTAGTGATTGGGCATTTTATCGTTGGATGATCCCTTCAGTGTCGGCGGAATCAGTGGCACGATCGGGTTTGCGCGCGTACCGTTTCGGTCGTCGCGTGGTGTTGCCGGGGCTATTATCGCCGCTGTTGATGGCGACGATGCGGGTGACGCCGCATGTGATTGGATTGCCATTTCTCGGCGCGCTGTTGCACGTCGGGAAGGGAACAGTGAGGCGCAAAGGGAGCAGTGAGGGCGATGCTTGATGGAGGTCCGGGACAGAAGGGTTTGGTTGGTCCACATATCATCGCGCCCTACGGTCTTGAGGGCGTGCGCAAGTTGCCTGTCCTTATGGTGCTGCATCAGGAGCACTCTAACCCTGGGCATGTTGGGCAGTGGTTCAGGCGCAATGGTCACGCACTCGATATTCGCAAGCCGCGGTTCGGTGAACCCTTACCGGAGACCTTAGCACAGCACTGCGGAGCGGTGATCTTCGGTGGTCCGATGAGCGCCAATGATCCAGACGATTTTATGAAAATCGAGACTGATTGGATCGGAGTCGCGCTCAAAGAAAAGAAGCCGTACTTCGGTGTTTGTCTTGGTGCGCAGATGTTGGCGCGACATCTGGGGGCGGCGGTATCGCTTGACCGGGAGGGGCAAGTGGAGATCGGTTACTACGATGTGGCGCCGACGGAAGCCGGGCGTGATCTCGGGCAATGGCCGGCAAAATTCTACGAGTGGCACAAGGAAGGTTTTGACGTTCCTCGCGGCGGTCAACTGCTCGCCCGGCGTGATGGCGCATTTCCTAATCAAGCGTTTTCGTATGGCGCGGCTGCAGTTGGCGTGCAGTTTCATCCCGAGATTACGTTGCAGCAGGTGCATCGCTGGAGTGGCAATAATCTCGTCAAGTTAACGCAACCGGGCGCGCGGCCGCAACTTGAGCATTTCGATGGCCACATGGCGCATGCAGCACAGGTGCATGTCTGGCTCCATCAGTTTTTGTCGCGGTGGGTGCAGGCGACGCTGCCATTGTGAGTTTGATGTTTAAATTTTTTTCGGAACTCTGCCGCGCTTGCTTCGAATTCAACCAGACGTTTGCAGAAAATTTAGACTTGGCCTGTAGTGTTTGAAGTCTAGTGTCGTGGCCTCAGTTTTGCGTACCTCGACGCTCCAACGGCAGGATCCGCACGAGCTTCGCTCTGTCGCGTATCCTGCCGTCGCGCATTTTAGAGCGCCTCGTCTTGGTCGGGTTGATCAAGTCGTTTGTTCTTAATTTGTTCTTGACTACGTGAATGTTTTTGCTACGCTGGGTTGCAGGTTCTGCGGCTGGGGTAGTGTGCATGTACGGCCAGATTTCAACATTGGCATTTGTCGGCATCGAAGCGCGGCCGGTCGAAGTGCAAGTGCGATTGTCGAGCGGGTTGTTTATGTTCGCGATCGTTGGTCTGCCCGACAAAGCGGTGGCAGAGAGCCGCGAGCGCGTGCGCAATGCATTGCACGCTATGGGGTTGGGGTTGCCCGGCAAACACATCACCGTCAATCTGTCGCCTGCGGATCTGCCCAAAGAGGGGAGCCATTTTGATCTGGCCATCGCCTTGGCTCTCATGGTGGCGCTAGGGGCGTTGTCGCCGGATGCCGTCGAGGGCTATGCGGCGGTCGGGGAGCTAGCGCTTGATGGGTCGATCCGGGCGGTTCCTGGTGTGTTGCCCGCAGCTATTGGCGCGAATGCGTTGGGCAAAGGCTTGATTTGTCCCGCAGCTAACGGGGGGGAAGCGGCCTGGGCGGGGGAGGATGTGCGTGTGTTGGCGCCACCGCATCTATTGTCGTTGATCAACCACTTCAAAGGTTTGCAAGCATTGCCACGACCAGTGCCGAGCGTCGAACGGAGCACGAAAATCATGCTCGATCTTAGAGACATTAAAGGGCAGGAAGGTGCAAAGCGTGCACTCGAGGTGGCGGCGGCGGGCGGACACAATCTGCTGATGGTGGGGCCGCCGGGTTCGGGCAAATCGATGATGGCGGCGCGATTGCCGTCGATCCTGCCGCCATTGTCGCCTGAAGAAATGTTGGATGTGTCGATGGTACAGTCGCTCGCAGGCGCGCTGGCGGGCGGAAAACTTGCGACTGAACGTCCGTTTCGGGCGCCGCATCACTCGGCGAGTATGGCAGCGCTCGTCGGTGGCGGCAACACC
>JABFRJ010000257.1 GCA_013141255.1 Hyphomicrobiaceae bacterium | reverse complement strand
GTCCAAGGTGGCGGGATCAAGTGCGCGGGCGGCGGCTGAGGCGGATTTTGGATTGTCGAGGGGGAGGGCAGCGCGGCGCACGTCGCGGGCGACGGCACGGTAGAGGGAGCCGGTGTCGAGGTAGGCGAGGTTGAAATGGGCTGCCAGACGGCGAGCTAAAGTGCCCTTACCGGAAGCGGCTGGCCCGTCGATGGCGATGATCATGCGCATACCCACGGCCGAGATTTTGTCCTGCAAGCGTGTCATAAACGGCAGGGCTAGGGCAGTTTTTGTGCGGGGGCAAGAGCGTCGTTACGGCTAAGTTGTCATTACTTGATCGATTTGGACGCGTGAAACTTCAAATAAAGACGATCTTTCTCGCTTCAGTCCGTTGGCGTTACTTTTATTTCCCTCGATATTCAAAGGAGTTTATTATGCGCAAAATTTTGCAGATTGCCATTTTGATTGCCGGCGCGACAGGGTGTGGGTTGTCGGCTCGCGCCGATACGGCAGTACAGATTGGCGGCGCGTATGCACTTATGAATAAGCCAGCAGCGGCGGTGGCTGGAAGTGTCATACTCGTACCAGGCGGTGACGGTGTGCTGGGTGTGCAGCCAGATGGATCGTTCTCAAGCCTCAAGGGCAATCAATTGGTGCGGACGCGGAAGGCATATTCTGCGCAGGGATTGGCGTCGTTGACAATCGACAGCGGCGTCAACCTCGCAGCGGCCGTTAAATTTATGCAGACCGTCGCCGCGCCAGTCACCATTGTTGCGACAAGTCGTGGCAGCTTGCGTGTCGCGGGCGGGCTTAGCGCAAAGCCGAGCGCTATCGTTTTGACCTCGGCTTTTCTCGACGACGTTAAAGGGGCCGTGGGCACACCCAGTGCTTTGCCGCGCACGTTGGTCGTTCATCACCGGCAGGATGGGTGCAAGAAGACACCGCCGACGGCAGTCGACCCGTTCAAGGCTTGGGGTGGGGCGAAGGTTTCGGTGAGCTGGATCACGGGTGGAACCGATCAGGGTGATCCTTGCCAAGCGCGCGGCTATCATGGTTTCGCAGGACAAGATGCTGCGGTGGTTTCGATCGTTTCGACGTTTGCAAAAAGTCGATAGCTTTGCCTTAACCGTCAGCAGCGCTCAATGTTGGCGGTTGTGAACAGATGGTCGCGGCCCTCACGGGCATAAGGCACGACTAGGCGCGTGTATCGCAACGTGCGCGCCGTGCCGATTTTTGACTGCAAGCCAACCTCCAAAACCTCAGTGACCGGCTTGTTCGACGGCGTGAATTCGCGCAAGCCTTCGGCGATCCAGTGGCCAAATTGAGCATCTTCGAGCGCGGTGAATGGGCTACCGATTTGAAGTGTGCCGAGATTGAACATTCGGCTTTCGACTGCCAATCCTGCATCAACAAGCAAGAAATGGCCACTCGATGGATCACGCTCGGTCACCACGAAATGCTGCTGAAACAACTTGCTCAAGATATGGGATTGGATGTCGAGATTGAGTCCGGCGTTAAGTATTTCGCGCGCTGCTTCCCAGCGCGTTGCAAAATGTGAATTGTTTATGTCGCTCGGGCGGCGGCGAAAACGTGGTTGTGTCCGACGCTCACTGCACATGTCCCGCAGTCGTTCTAGAGCCGGGCCACAGCGTAAAATCTGAGTCGGGGCATTTCCCATGCCATTGTCTTGCAAGACAACCCGTTCAGGCTTGTTGGCTGTGAGCCACCTGACTGCCCTGAGCAGGCAGGGTAATTTGATGCTCGTGCTGTTGAATGTCAGCACTACGCCCAATCGTCGATCTCGATCGATTCGTACATAACCGAGTTCGTCGACTACGCGATTTGAATATTCGTCCTTTTGCCCCATGAACGTCGCGTAGGGGGTGGCCAATTGAATTGCGCCCTCGCGACGCAGTACCTCACCTGAATCGTCAATAAAAATACTGCGTAACATGGCAAAACGCGCCTAAATTAAGCTGCTGGGAATAAACGCTAACCAGCGGCTTTTGCGGTGTCAACGCGAACCTTGGTCCTTGATTGAGCAGCTGCTCCTTATCACTGCTTGGCATGCCACCGCTCTGCCTAATTTAGATCAAACTGGCGCCGAGCGAGCGCATTAATTTTTCGAAACTTGGAAACGATGTTGCAACATAGGTCATATCATCAACGACCACGGGGCGATCTGCGTTTAGGCCCATGACTAAAAACGCCATGGCGATGCGGTGGTCCATGTGAGTGACGACCGTGCCTCCGCCTGAGACCAAACCCGTGCCGGAAACGATCAAAGAGTCGCCGTCGACCTTGGCAAGGACACCATTAATTTTGAGGGCATCCGCAGTGGCGGCGAGGCGATCGCTCTCTTTAACCTTGAGCTCGGCGAGACCATCCATTCGAGTTTCACCGGCGGCGTAAGCAGCGACGGCGGCTAGGATTGGATATTCGTCAATCATGCTGGGCGCACGCGCGGCGGGGACGGAGACTCCTTTTAGCTTGGCATAGCGGACGCGAATGTCGGCAATCGGCTCGCCATTTTCTTCACGTAGGTTGGCAAATGTGACATCGGCGCCCATTTCTTTGAGCGTTGTATAGAAGCCTGTGCGCGTTTCATTCACGAGCACGCCGGTAATTGTCACGTCGGATCCGGGGACAATGGCGGCAGCGGCGGCGAGAAAGGCGGCGGACGATGGATCGCCGGGCACTGTGATGGGGCGACCTTGCAATTCGGCGTGGCCATTGACCGTGATCGCGGTTTTGCCGTCTCGCTTTTCAGTACGGATGTCGGCGCCGAAGTAACGCAGCATGCGCTCGGTATGGTCGCGGGTGGCTTCCTTTTCTATGACCGTCGTTTCGCCTGCGGCACCTAGGCCCGCGAGCAAGACCGCCGATTTGACCTGAGCCGACGGAACGGGCGTTTCATAAACTATGGGCATCAGCCGCGATGAGCCACGGACAGTGATCGGGAGCGTCTCGCGGCCTTCTTCCAGAACTTGTAACCCCATAGTCCGGAGTGGGTTGAGAACGCGGCGCATGGGGCGCTTCGACAATGAGGCGTCGCCTTCAAAACGGACAGTAATAGGGTTACCGGCCACAACGCCCATCATCAGACGCGAGCCAGTGCCTGAGTTGCCGAAATCGATGGGCGCAGTAGGTTCGGCGAGGCCTCCGACGCCGCGACCCGAGACTTCCCATTGGTTGCCTATTCTGACGGCTGCGCAGCCAAGAGCCGTGACGGCTTTGGCTGTGTTTATTACGTCTTCGGCTTCGAGCAGGCCAGCGATAAGGGTGCGGCCCGTGGCAAGGGCTCCGAACATGAGGGCGCGATGGGAAATCGATTTGTCGCCTGGCACTCGGAC
>JABFRJ010000460.1 GCA_013141255.1 Hyphomicrobiaceae bacterium | reverse complement strand
GGTCATGGCTTGACAACAAACACGGCTTCGGACGCCGCGCTGCCTGCAAAGCGCGTTCGTCCGCAGTAACAGCACGATAGTGATGCCGACCGCCGTTACGCCTCACCTCGCGGCTGATCGTTGAGGCAGGGCGACAAAGCCGTGCTGCAATGCCACGCAGCGACACCTGAGCCATCAAGCCGCGCGAAATCTCTTCACGCTCCGTCAGGGTCAAGTGGCCGTCACGGCGTACCCGCTCGGCGGGCGCAATCCCGCCGGACTTGCGGACGGTCGTGTAAATGTATGGCGGCGACCGCCCAAGCGCTCGGCCAATCTCAACAACGGTCTCGCCAAGGCGCCACCGCCGCCATAGCTCCCGCTTGTCCTCAACCCTCAGCCCGCGACTGAACCCCATGCCCACGCTCCCAAATCACCGCAAACCATAGTATGTTGCGTTGACCGGTTGAGAGCACCAGGTGCCTCTTTCCCCGGCCTGCTAAAAACTCCCCTCACCCGCACCGCGCTCACAACAACGATCTCCACACTCCCCCTCTCCCTCTTGGATGTTTGTGGGCCTGCGCCCACGGAGGAGAGGGCGCTCCGGGCACATTGCTCACCAAACGAAAACTTGGGTGAGGGGAGTTTTTAGATGCTGGTGTAGGTGCGCGTGGAGGTGAGGTTGTGGATGTGGGCGGCGGCGCGGAAGGTGTTGGCGTAGGCGGTGACGGAGTGGTGGATGGGTTCGGCGTAGCCCCCACCGATGGCGATGGCGACCGGGATGCCGTGCGCCTTGAAGTGCGCGAAGACGGTGAGGTCGCGTTGCATCATGCCTGTGTGCGTCAAGTCGAGGCGGCCAAGGCGATCCTCTTTGAGCGTGTCGGCGCCAGAGAGAAAGAACACGAGATCGGGGCGGAAAGCAGTGACGGCGTCGAGTGCGGTGGCGAGTGTGGCGAGGTAAGCGTCGTCACCAGTGCCGTCGGGGAGGTCGAAGTCGAGGGTTGAGGGGACGCGGCGGAAGGGGAAGTTTTTCTCGCCCTGGATCGAGCAGACGAAGACGCGTGGATCTGAGCCGAGGATGGCCGAATTGCCGTCGCCTTGATGCACGTCGGTGTCGAGGATGGCGACGCGTTCGGCGAGGCCGTCGTCGAGCAGGGTGAGCGTTGCGGTGGCGAGGTCATTGAAAACGCAAAAGCCAGAACCGAAGCTGCGGTGCGCGTGATGGGTGCCGCCGGCGAGTTGGCCTGAGATGCCGTGTTGCAGTGCTGCACGGCCAGAGGCGATGGCGCCGCCGACGGTTGAGCGGGAACGGGCGACGAGTGTTTCACTCCAAGGCAAGCCGATGCGGCGTTGGATGTCGGGGGCAACGGTGCCTGCGAGCATGGCGTCGACGTAGGGGCTGTCATGGGCGCGGAGGAGGTGGTCACGCGTGGCTGTGGGCGAGGCCTGGAGTGTAGCCGCGCCAAGGATTTGGTCGCGGTCGATTTCCGCGCGTAGGAGTGCGTACTTGCCGGAGGGGAAGCGATGGCCCTCGGGCAACGGGATGACGGGGACGTCGGGGAAGTAGAATTGCGGCGTGTTGGTCACTGGTTGGTTACTGGCGATTTCTGGTTTAAGTCTCAGAAACATTAAGCGTCGGGGACGCGCGGCTGTGGTGTTGCATTCAAAAAAAGGCCCCTCACCCGAATTTTCGTTTGGTGTGCAGCGAGCTCGGAGCCCCCTCTCCCTTGAGGGAGAGGGGAAGTGTGGAGGTGATTGCTCGAGATGCAGTGCGGGTGAGGGGAGTTTTTTATTTGTTAGCAAAGCGTCAAGCCGGGTGGAGGCGGCAGATGGCTTCGATTTCGACTGAAATGCCGCCTGGGAGGGAGGCCATACCTACGGCTGAGCGGGCGTGTTTGCCGCGTTCGCCGAGGACGGCGACGAATAGGTCGGAGCAGCCATTGATGACCTGAGGTTGCTCGCCGAAGTCGGGCGTTGCGCGCACCATGCCGAGAACCTTGATGACTTCGACGCGGGCAAGGTTGCCGCTGGCTTGCTTCATAGCAGCGAGGAGGCCGAGACCGACCAACTTGGCGTGTTCGTAGGCTTGGGCTGTGGTGAGATCTTTGCCGACGAGGCCGGTGTGGAGCGTGCCGTCATTGCGGCGGGGGCCTTGGCCGGAGAGGTAGAGCGTATCGCCGAAGAGTTTCCAGGACACGTAATTGGCGATGGGTTTGGGGATGTCGGGAAGTGTGAGGCCAAGTTTGCTGAGACGTTGATCGGGTGTTTCGGTTGGCATGGGGGCGGGTCCTTTGCGTCGGGGTGGCGCAGTGTCGCCAGACTGAACGCAATTGTCCATCACTTGCCAAAGTGCCGTGCGGCGGCTTCAATGGACGGCTTAAGCCCCAGGAGATGTCATGAAAACGCGCGCCGCTGTTTTGACTGCCCCCAATGCTCCGCTGGAGATCGTCGAACTGGCCCAAGAGGCACCGAAGGCGGGGGAAGTGCGGGTGCAGGTGAAGGCAGCCGGGGTGTGCATGAGTGATTGGCACATCATGATTGGCGATTGGCCTGCGCCGTTGCCGATGGTGCTCGGCCATGAAGCAGCGGGCTTAGTGGTTGAGACCGGTCCAGGCGTCAATAACGTGAAAGCGGGCGATCACGTCATCTTTTCATTTCATGCGGATTGCGGACATTGCAAACCATGCGTCGAAGGCAATCGTATGCGCTGTATTGGCCACAATGCGTCGCCGCCGGGATTGATGTTCGATGGGACCGCGCGGTTGAAGCGCGATGCCCAGCCCGTGTCGCAGATGGCGCGGATCGGGACGTTCTCTGAGTACGTTGTGTGTTCAAGTGAAAACGTGGTGGCAGTGCGCAAGGACTTGCCGTGGACGCACGCCGCGGTGATCGGTTGCTCGGTCGCAACGGGTGTTGGCGCTGTCATCCGGCACGCCAAGGTACCGGTTGGTGCAAGTGTGGTGGTGATTGGCTGTGGCGGCGTTGGGCTCAATATCGTGCAAGGTGCGCGATTGGCGGGTGCGAGCACGATCATTGCTGTTGATCTGCTTGATAGCAAACTCGCGTATGCGACCAAGATGGGGGCGACGCATACGATTAATGGAAAAACCGACGATGTGATCAAAGCTGTAAGGGGCATTGTGGGTAAGCTCGGAGCGGATTTTGCCTTTGATGCCATCGGGTCAGCGGTGACGGCGGCGCAAGTGGTGCAGGCGGTTGCACCGGGCGGACACGGGGTGCTGGTGGGGATGCCGGCGGTGACAGTTAAGGCTGAGATTTCACCTTTCCAAATGGTGATGATGGAGAAGAAATTGACGGGGTCGTATTACGGATCGGTGCGTCCGAGCGTTGATTTCCCGCTGTTGG
>JABFRJ010000200.1 GCA_013141255.1 Hyphomicrobiaceae bacterium | reverse complement strand
GTCTCGGATTGTGGCGTTTCTGTTTAGGGGAGTGTGGCGGCAAAGGCTATGGACCGTAAGGCACAGAACCCATGACGGGATAGCGCAACTGCAAAGCGGCGGCCTATGCGCTTAATGAAAACGCTTTGTTTGCAATAGTGTAACTTGGCTTGGGCCCATTCCGGGTGACGGGGCGTTGGTTGGCCGTGTTGTGTTAGCGCCTCAATTTCTGTGGAACAGGGGCCGCGCTGGCGTGCGACTCGGCTAAGGATTGATGTTTCAGAGAGTGGGGAACGTCGGACGGCGGCTCCGGACGCAGCGGTTGGGTGTTGTCGAATGAAAACGTGTGCTTGTTGCGGTCAAAGCATCAGTTCGACAACTCGCGTTGTCGTGCAGGTTGATGACGCGCTCTTGCAGCGTTGCAACCAAGCGTTTGAGGTTGCTGTGGCGCAGGCTTGCGATCGGGTCGAGGTTGCGCATTTGGTGCAGTGCTTGATGGATGACGCCGATGCAGTTGCCGCGTTCGAGAGCTTTGAATTGCAATTGGATGCAGTGCGTGAGGCGGCGCTGGTGTGGCTTAGTGCACGGGTGGACGTGACGGTCGAGCGGCAGCCGCGGACGACGGATGAATTTAAGATTGTATTGCAAAGAGCGCAGATCGCGGCGGGGCGTGCGCAACGTCAATATGCGTCGGTCGCAGACGTGGTCGATGTATTGGTGCACGATGTGCGCGATTTGGATTCGGCGTCATTTGTTGCTTGTGTTCGAAAAAATCGAGACGGGTTTGGGGCAGTGTCTGAGCGCCAGCAACGAGGTTCTGATCACGCGCGGTCTGGGGTAGCGGGTTGGACAGTCAGGGCATCGACGCTTCCGGCAGTATCTGAGGCGCAGTCGAGGTCGCAAACGCGTGGCGGTTGGATGGTGGCGACCACGGTTGAACGGAGGGAGCTTGACCGGGCGGGAATTGAACGAGCTGAGCAAAATCGATCAGCACGAACTGCGTCTGGAAGCGGCGATCAAGAAGTCTTGCACGCATTGATGGTCCGATTGGATCACTACGAGCAACAACTTAAAGATATGACCGCGCGGCTGCAGGACGCTGATGGACTGTCGCGACGTTTCAAAGCGCAGCGGGCTTGGTCCGAGCGGCTGCGGCGGCGGACAGCCGGCGGCTGGGTGCGCTTATCGCGTGACCTCAATCGTGAGCGGATGGGTGCTCAGGCGAGCGGTGGCCGGAAAGGATCGGCGGCATCGAGTGGGCGGGGTGGTCGGGAAAACGGACTTGAACCTGACGAGGTGATTGCAATTGACGCCTCAGGTGAGCGGGTTAAACGGTTTTATTTGGCGCTTGACGATGAGATTGTGCGGGCGCCGTCGATTGGAAATCGGACGGCATCGCGATTGAAGGCGGTTGGGATTGAGCGTGTGCGCGATTTGCTGATTGGAGATGCTGCGGAAATTTCGCAGAAGTTGGGTGTTCGACAGATGACGGCGCAACGTGTGGCCGATTGGCAAGCACAGGCGCGGCTCGTTTGTGTTGTGCCTTGGCTGCGAGGAACCCACGCGCAACTTTTGGTCGGTGCCGGATTTGCCTCAGTTGAAGAGCTTGCGACAGCCGACTCGGGCATAGTCTGTGCGGCAATCCTTCGCTTTGCACTAACGCGTGATGGGCAGAGCGTCCTGCGTGCTGGTGCGCCACCTGACATCGAGCGGGTATTGAAGTGGGTGCAACATGCGGCGCTTGCGGAACCCGCGCGGGCGGCGTGATACTTGCGCCAAGGCGTGCGCGTAAGATCTGAATTTATACCGCAGCCGAGAGATGAGTGCGGGTCGATCTCTCGGCTACGGCTTGGCACTCAGGTGAGTGCGATCCTCGGTGTTAATCGTGCACCGAAGCCTTACTCAGCTGCTACCAAGGGGGGATCAAAGTCGGTGTCGTTGGCGTCGCTGTTCTTGGCGAAACGCATCTTGTTCAGAAGCCCGTCTTTGAGAATGTAGTGATGGCCGAGAGCGGCTGCGGCGTGCAAGAGTGCGAGGCTGAACATCGCGATGCCGAGAGTTTCATGCCACCAGCGCGCTGATTTTGCGAAACCACCGAGAGATGCCTTAAGTGGAAGGGCAAGGCTGAAGAGGCCGAAATCGATGACCTTGTCGTTGCCAAAGACATAAACGAGACCGAGGAGCGGCAGACCGATCATCAAAGCGTAGAGCGCGAGATGGACCAATTTTGCGGCAATGCCAGCGAGGTCGAATTTGTGGGATTCAGTTGGCACTTTGGCCAACAGTAGACGCCACGTGACGCGTACGATGATAAGGGCGAACAGAAGCGTTCCGACGGGCTGGTGGATTGGTTTCAGGCCCTCGCGGATGAAGTGACCTTTTGGGAATTCGCCACGAAACAGTTCAAGGCCGGCGAGTGCGAGAATGCCGATGCCGATGATCCAATGAAGCGCGACGGAGATGTTGTCGTATTTTTTGTTTGACGTTTGCATGAGATACTTACCTAACCATCTAATAGTGCCGCTTAAGCAGCTCGTTGATGGCGAAGGTTTAGCAGTGCGCGGATGTTCCGAAGCTGACGCGGGCCGTCAGATTCGCGTCAGCTTTCACGCGGGGTGTGAACATTGCGGCAACTTTGCGACTGGAGTCGCGTTTTAGCGCGGGAATTGGAGCGCAACGATGAGGCCGCCCGCGGGCTTGCGGATGAGAGTTATCGTGCCAGCGTAGGCTGCGACAATTTTGGCCACTATGGACAAGCCGAGGCCGGTGCCATCCGTCGTTTCGTCGAGGCGACGGCCACGCATGAGCACTTCATCTTCGGTGCCCGCAGGAATGCCAGGGCCGTCATCTTCAATTTCAATTCTGAGCAGTTTGCTGTCGTGGTGGGCGCGTAGGATCACCTTGGCTTTTGCCCATTTGGAGGCGTTGTCGGCGAGATTGCCGATGAGTTCGAGGACGTCATTCTCATCGCCAATGAAGGAAGTGTCTGGTGCGACGTCGATGATCCAACGTAAATTACGATCTGCTGAAATGCGAGCAAGGGCTGCCACGATTTTTTCGATGAGGGGTTTCAAGGGCACTGGCGTGCGACGTATCGTTGACGCACCCACAGTGCGGGCGCGTGCGAGTTCGCTGCGGACGTGTCTGCCCATGAGGTCGATCTGAGTGTTGATTTCAGCAGCGTGTTTGAGTTTGTCATTTTTCGATTGTTCATCGCGTTGCAGTTCGCGGGCGACGGCTGAAAGCACTGCGAGCGGCGTCTTGAACCCATGGGCAAGATCAGCGGCACGTTCGCGGGCGCGGACATTGTTCTGGCGTTCGCGGTCGAGGAGCGCGTTCATATCGTTGATGAGAGGCTGAACTTCCGACACGTATTCGCCGGTGACACGTTCGGCATCACCAGAATGGACGGACTGCAAGGCAACGCGCAAGCGGGCTAAGGGGCGCAATCCAACTTGAATTTGCGCGAGCGATGCAAGGATCAAAGCGAGGCCGAGGATGCCAAGTGAGGCCATTAGTACTTGGCGAAAGTCGGTGACGGCGGTATCAAGATCTTTGCGATCTACTGCGACGGTGAGGCGGAGTTGGATCGGTTTGATTTCGGGGCCGACAGTCAGGGAGCGTTCAACGGCCAGTAGTGTCTGGTTGTTAGGACCTTTGATGAGGTGTTGATGCGATACTCCGTCTAAGATGTCGTCGACTGGCAACGTCAATTCTGTTTCCCACAATGAGCGTGAGCGATACTTCGTGCCGTCGGGTAAATCGATCTGCCAATAAAGGCCGCCATTGGGCTTTGCGAAGCGTGGATCGGCGGGCAGAGTGTTGAGTTGAACGACACTGTCGGTACTAATTTCCAGGGCGGCGGTAATTTGGTTCTGGTGGTTGCGCAGTTCCGCTATTTCACGAGCTTCAACGTGCTGCGAAAACAAACGCGAGAGGACGATACCCGACAAGGTGAGGGCCATGGCAATAGCGATGGCTGCGGCAGTTAGGAGGCGGAGGCGCAGGGACTTCGATGTCACCGGTTATTCGCCTCCGACGATGTAGCCCTGTCCGCGCTTGGTGCGAATAAAGGTTGTACCAACTTTTTTGCGAAGGCGCGCGATCAAGACTTCGACGGCGTTGCTATCGTGAGGGAAGTCTTGGCCATAGACATGCTCGGTCAATTCGCCTTGGCTGACGACGCAGCTTTTGTGGTGCATGAGATAGCTTAAAGCGCGAAACTCAAGTTGGGTAAGTCCGACTGCGCGCCCATCGACTGTCGCGTCTTGCTGTTTGGTGTCCAGCATGACGGTGTCGATGGTGAGGACGGCGCTGGTGTTGCCGGAGCCCCGGCGGATGATGGAGCGAACGCGGGCAAGCAGTTCTTCCATTTGAAATGGTTTGGCCAGATAATCGTCGGCGCCGGCATCTATTCCGTCCACTTTATCGCGCCAACTGTCGCGGGCGGTAAGGGCAATGACCGGCATGGTGCGACCGGCCGCGCGCCAACGTTTGAGCACGGTCATGCCATCGAGCTTGGGGAGGCCTAAATCGAGGAGTACGGCGTCGTAGTCTTCGGTGTCGCCGAGATACCACGCCGTCTCACCGTCGTAAGCCAGGTCCATCACATAACCGGCTTCGCCTAAAGCGGTTTGTAGATCGAGAGCTATCTGGCGTTCGTCTTCGACAATGAGGATGCGCATCTGGTTATTTGACTTTGATAATGTCGAGGTTGGCGGCGTCAACGTAGACTTCGCGGATACGACCTTTTTCACTCACAATTTTTAACTCGTAGACGAGCTTGCCCTGGATGCGCTCGACCTCGACACCGACGACTTGGCCGGGGACTGCGGCTTCGGCCGCGACCATAATCTCAGCGAGAGGGCGAATTTCACCGAGCTTGAGAGCATCGCGGATTTGATCTTGCTGGCTTTGGGCGGCCCCATTGGGCTTACGCCGCTGGCGGCTTTTATCGTCATCGGCGAACGATGGGGCCAAGCTCGCCAGCAGGCAAGCGGTGGCAACCGCGATCGTGACGGTCAAATGTCGGGTGGTTGTGCCCCAGCTGGTTTGAGGGTGCTGCTTGTTCATATCGTGATCCGCCGCATCGTAGGTCTAAGATATACACTTCGGCACCTGACTGAAAGCTGACGTTTCCGGCCAGTGGCGTGTCAGCATTAGAAGCGCAAGGTGACGTTGTGCCCAGTATTGGCGGGTACATTCAACGGAGAATATACCATGCGCAAGATTTTCGTAGTTTCGGCGGTTGCTTTTACACTTTCTCTGACAGGCAGCGCACTGGCCGATAGTAAGCGTGCTGATGGGGATCGCAAAGGCGCTGCTGAACAGAGCCAGTCGCACGACGAGCGGGCGGAACATGCGGGCCGTGGCGACGGTCGCAAAGGGGATAAAGATCGTGGTCGGCATTCGTCGCGCAGCCTTGACCGGGACGGTGACAAAGTAGAGAGCGGCGATAACGAGCGTCGCCATGTTGGTGGTCGGCGGTCGGACAAGCGTTCGTAAGTCATTATCGAGCTTGATGATTATCTCGGCCGTATGCTTCGCCGCGTGTGGCCGAGAAATTTTTATGGGTGTTGGTTGGTCATTATTTCTTCACTGCAAAGGTGAGCGAAGCCCATAAGCTGACCCAATCGGCCTTGTCTTTTGCTGCGGCGGGGCGCATGTGGACTGCGCTGACTAGGTACTCGCCCGGCTCTGCGGCGTCGAATGTTACGCGTCCATTCTGATCGGTTCTCAGGCGTTTGGACGATGCGGGATAGTCGGCATTAAAAATTTTAACCAGCGTTCCAGGCAAAGACTGTCCAGCGTCGAGCAATTTGACCGTGAACTGATTGCGGGCTTCGCTATTGGCCGGATCTGACTCCGCGACCAATTCTAGTGGCAGGCCGATGGTGCGGTCGTGTCCGCCTTGACCGCCAACCTGGATTAGCGCTTTGGCGTAACGAGAGAAATTTTCGCGAATTTCTTTGAGGGGTTTGCCGGATTTCCGATGTTGTTCGCCGACTGCTTCGTGGCCCTCTTCGGCAAGGATTTCTTCAAAGCGCGCAATCGTCTCGAAGGTGACGGTTTCGGGGGCACGACGATGCCAAACAATGGCAAGCCCGGGGCGGGTGAATTTTATTTCTGTGGCGGGGTCATCGCCGTCTAAAGTTTTTGGTTTTCGTGTGCCGACGCTATCAATGATGCCGAAGCCTTGGTCGAGTGAGCGGACGTAGGGATAGGTGTCACCGCGAAAATCGGAACCGATCCTGAAAGTTATTGCTACTGCTGTGTTGATTGGCGGCGTGAAATTGGATGGGTCGATCCAGAACTCATGTGCTTGGGCTAAAGAGCACGGTGCCAATATGGCGCTGCAGGTCATCATTGCCGATGCGGCCAGTTGCATTGCTTTTTGACGAACTGGCATTTGGCCGGCTCCCGAAACTAACTATCGCGTGCGTGCAAATCATTTTTGAGTGTCACCATCGCCACGATGTTTTCGCAGCGATGGCGACGATGGAGTCATGCAATTTGGTGTTACGTTTATTTCGCGATGCAGCCCTTGTCTTTCCGGCTGTAGTATTTGCCGACACCGCAGCTGCCTGGCTTGCCTTTAGTTACGTGTGCCTTGGCTTCGGCTGAATTGAATTGGCCGACTGAAGTTGCGACCAACGATGCGGTGAGTGCGAATGATGCAATCAAGGCGAGTTTGACGATGCGCATGTGATTTCTCCCAAATGTAACACTAGCAGCACACTTCGTGGTTTTCGGGTGGCGCAATTTGGTTGCTCCTTTGGCGCGAAAATGCACGACGAGTACTGTTGAGATACGAGCGATGTGGGAGATGGTTTCAAAAAAATCGCTGTCTTTTATGCTGTGCTGGTGGTGTCAACTCAGCCAGATCCGATCGATCGTCCAATAGAGTCCAACAGCCGCGATTATCAGAGAGGCTGGGACAGATATGCGTGATCGATACCACGTCTTCGATCCGAAAAGCCGGGACGTAAGGAGCCAAGCTACGGCGATCACGGTTAGCTGGCCGAATTCGACACCCACGTTGAAGCCGATCAATGCTGTAACGTAACTATCACTGTTCAAGCCGACTTCTTGTAAAATTCCGGCGAAACCTAGGCCGTGCAAAAGGCCGAAGGCAAAGACCACGAATGGTCGCCAGGGTTGAAGTCGGTCGGTCAGAATATTTTCGATGGCGACGTAGACGATTGAAAGCGCGATTAAGGGTTCGACGATGCGGGGGGAAACCTCGACGATGCCGTAGAGACCAAGGGCCAAGGTGAAGGAATGAGCGACGGTGAATGTGGTCACCTGGGCCAGTAGAGGACGCCATGCGGGCCGGAGGAAAAAAAGTCCAAGAACAAATAGTATGTGATCCAAGCCTTTGGGGACAATGTGGGTAAATCCCAGCGTCGCGTAGTCTATCAGCATTGACACAAATGACGTGGGGTTATTCGCGGCAATGTCGATGGTGGGGCTTGTTGCGCCTGACGCTAGCCAACCGGCTTCAATCAGAGGTGCGCCAGTGCGCCCCATGCGCACGATGTTGGGGCCTGCATCGCGACCATAGGACCAGCGGAGTCGTGTGGATTTTGCCGGTTCCGTTCCGGCGAACCTGACAGTTGTGATCCGTGCACGCTTTGGATCGCCAATTGGGGGGATGTCGATGGCCGTGATCCGCAATGGTATGGGCGCGTCGCCAGATGTCAGGGACATTTGACTGAGCCAGCGTGCGGAAACGGTGTCGAAGCTGTTTTGAAGCTGGGTTGGATCGAGAGCACGCAGTGCTGTGTAAGCGACAGCCTCGGGAGCGTCGTTGGTGTCTTTGTGTTCCGGTCCAATTCCGGCAATGATTGCTTCAAGATTCACAGCTAAGCGGACTTCGGCCGCGCCACGGTCTGAGACCGTTATCGTAACAATTGTCGGTCGAATTTCGTGGGCGTGCAGTGTCGGGGCCAACATTTGCAATAGCAGCAAGGCGCTCAGTCGCCCGACCATTGTGATTATTCGCAGCTGCATTGGTTCTGCCTCTGAAACATCCGGGCCTCAGAGCCGGGAAATCTTTGCAACCACAGAGTTACGGTTGGACGGCTCAGAAGTTTCGTCAGTTTGGAAATTTGGGTGAGCTGTTTTTTTGGCCTGTGTGTTTTATTGCTTTGAACGGTCGGTTTTCGGATTGAGGTCTGCACTGGTCGAGCTTGCTCGCTGCTCAATAGTGTGATTATTGGGGCGCGAGCGCGGAGCGTATACGTTGATCGCGCGCAACAACGGTGCCGTTAGTCGATTGATATTGCTTGAATAAGCGACGGCACAGATCAGAGGAAATGACGCCATGAACCTCTCTTTTATGCTCAAGGAACGTGCAGCTAAGGGCAAACCGGTCCGGATCGGGCAGGTGGGCGCGGGTAAATTCGGCACAATGCATCTGGCGCAGTGCCGGATCACGCGTGGGATGCACCTTGTTGGTCTGGCCGATTTGTTGCCTGCGCGCGCGAAAGAGCGTCTGGAAGGCGTGCAGTGGTCGCCCGAGCAGATCAATGCGACGAGCCTTGGCGATGCACTCAAGACTGGCAAAACGCACATCACCGATAATGCGATGAGTTTGATTGAGTGCCCCGAGATAGAAGTGATTATCGAGGCGACTGGAGATCCGGCAACTGGCATTCGCATCGCGTCGGCGGCGATTGAAGCTGGCAAGCATGTGGTGATGGTCAACGTTGAAGCCGATGCGCTGGCCGGGCCGTTACTCGCAAAACGCGCGCGTGCGAAGGGCGTGGTTTATTCGATGGCGTGGGGCGATCAGCCAGCGCTGGTGTCTGAGCATGTGGACTGGGCGCGGTCGGTTGGGTTTACTGTTGTGGCGGCCGGTAAGGGCACGCGGTATCATCCGACCTATCACCAGTCGACGCCAGAAACCGTGTGGGACATTCTCGATCAGTATTTGGTTATCCACAATCGCTCGCACATCAATCCGAAGATGTTCAACTCATTCATCGATGGCACCAAGTCGGGCATCGAAATGACGGCGATCTGCAACGCTACAGGATTGGTGCCGCAGACGGATGGGTTGACGTTCCCGCCCGCGACACGCTTTGAGCATGCGGACATCTGCAAGCCGAAGTCGGATGGTGGGGTGCTTGAGAAAGCTGGCGTGACGGAAGTGACATCGTCGCTCTATCGCGACATGAAAGATGTACCGCACAGCTTGTTGATGGGCACTTATGTGGTGATTTCGAGCGACAGCGATTACGCCAAGGGTTGCTTCAAGGAGTACTCGATGCTGCCGGACAAGAGCGGCAAGTATGCCGCTCTCTATCGCCCGACGCATATGATCGGATTGGAGCTTGGGTTGTCGGTGGCGTCGGCGGCGTGCCGCAAGGAGCCCACGGGTTCGGCGTTTTGCTTTAACTCGGATGTGGTGGCGACGGCGAAGCGCGGCCTCAAGAAGGGTGAGATGCTGGATGGCGAAGGCGGGTTCTGTGTGTGGGGTAAGCAGACGCCGGCCGAGATTTCGCTCAAAGAGGGCTTCCTGCCTCTCGGGTTGGCGCACAACGTCAAACTCAAAGCCGACATCAAGGAAGGCCAGCGTCTCAAGTGGTCGGATGTTGAGATCGACGCCAACGATGCGACGGTCAAGTTCCGCCGCGAAATGGAGCGCGAATTCCCGAAGCCGAGTTCGTTCTGAGCTTAGATCAGTTGTTCACACCGTGAGAATTGTACCGGCCTCGCGTTGACGCGGGGCCGGTCTTGTTTCTAGGGTGCGGACGATTGTGATTGGGCAAAGGCCCCTCATCCGGCGCTTCGCGCCACCTTCTCCCTTGAGGGAGAAGGGTAGCGGACCCCACCCTTTCCATCTGACTTGAGGGAAAGGGTACTCGCGGGCTTGGTTCTGGGTCGGGGGAGGGGAGTCGCCCGTCGAAGTCGACGCTTACTCGAAAGATTGACTGATGACCGTTGAACATGATCCCGCAGTTCTGGCAGCCCTGGGCGACGCGAAGGCGTGGCCGTTTGAGGAGGCGCGGCGGCTTATTCAGAGGTTGGAGCGGGCGCCTCAGGGCAAAGACAAGGTCGTGATTTTTGAGACGGGCTACGGGCCGAGTGGGTTGCCGCACATTGGCACGTTCGGCGAAGTGGCGCGGACGAGCATGGTGCGACATGCATTCGAGGTGCTGACGGAGGGGAAGCGTAAGACGCGGCTTATTTGTTTTTCCGACGACATGGATGGTCTGCGCAAGGTACCGGACAACGTGCCGAACAAAGAGATGTTGGCTCAATATCTCGATAAGCCGCTGACGAGCGTGCCAGATCCGTTCACGAATGAGTATCCTAGCTTTGCGCATCATAATAATGCGCGACTGAGGAAATTTCTCGATCAGTTTGGGTTTCAATACGAGTTCTTGAGTGCGACGGAGCAATACAAGTCCGGCGCGATGGATGCAACGCTGCTGCGCATGCTTGAGGTCTATGACAAGGTGATGGAGATCATTTTGCCGACACTCGGGCCAGATCGGCAGGCGACCTATTCGCCGTTTCTGCCGGTGTCGCCGACGTCAGGCAAAGTGCTGCAAGTGCCGATGATTGAGCGCGACGCGACGCGCGGGACGATTGTCTATATCGATCCGGATACGGGGAAGAAGGTCGAGACGAAAGTAACTGGTGGCGCGGTGAAGTGCCAGTGGAAGGCCGACTGGGCGATGCGTTGGGCGGCTATTGGCGTTGATTACGAAATGGCCGGCAAAGATCTGATCGACTCGGTCACGCTTTCGAGCCGGATCTGCAAGGCGCTGGGTGGCACGCCGCCTGAGGGCTTCAATTACGAACTGTTTTTGGATGAGAAAGGCCAGAAGATTTCAAAGTCGAAGGGCAATGGCCTGACGATTGAGCAGTGGCTGACCTATGCGAGCCCTGAGAGCCTGTCGCTGTTTATGTATCAGAAGCCCAAGACGGCGAAGAAGTTGTACTTTGACGTGATTCCGCGTGCGCTCGATGAGTATCTGCAATTCATTGCGGCATTTCCGCAGCAGGACGCGAAGGGGAAGCTCGACAATCCGGTGTGGCATTTGCACATGGGGGCGCCGCCGAAATCGGAATTGCCGATTACGTTTGGGTTGCTGCTCAATCTGGTGGCAGCGTCGAACGCTCACGACAAGAGCGTGTTGTGGGGCTTTATCCGGAAAATTGCACCCAACGCGACGGCGGAAAAATTCCCTATGCTCGATCATCTCGTTGGCTATGCGGTCCGGTATTATGAAGACTTTGTGAAGCCGACGAAGGTATTTCGGGTGGCGACGGCGGAGGAGCGGGTGGCGTTGATGGCGCTGGACGCGGCGTTGGCAGATGTGACGCCGGGCGCGACTGGGGATGAGTTGCAGACGCTGGTGTTTGAGACTGGCAAAAACAATGGCTACACCAAGGAGACGCTGAGGACCTGGTTTCAGGCCATTTACGAAGTACTCCTGGGGCAAAGTCAGGGGCCGCGGTTTAGCGGATTCATCGAGCTTTACGGCGTGGCGGAGACGCGGGCGCTAATTAAGCGAGCCTTGAGCGGCGCATTGGTGGCGGGGTGATTTTGAGTTGATCTCGCGGGGCATGTGATTCGCATCATCGGCTCTAGCGATGCCGCGTGATTGGCAATTCGACGCAAAGATATTTAAGCGCGGACTTTACGTTTTTTTTACTTTGCTCGGATTGTCCGGGAAGATGGCGGTGATTTGCGAGTTTTTTGATCGTTTTGCTATGTAATTGCGTAATTTGTTACTGCAGGCGCACATTTCGCAACCTGCCGCTTCTGCGTGCATTAACCGCCTCTTATCGTTAGATCGCTAGAGAATATGGCTCATACCAGTGCTGTTGTTGCGGGCCGTCGGAATTCTCATGATCAATGGGTCATATAATCAATCACGTCCTTCGTCGTTGATGAATGAGTATGCCTCTCTGTTGGGGGGGGCGGTTTTGCGTCATCGAACGCACGTGGCAGAGCATTCGGCACGGATCGAAGCGGAGCTCGCCAGCCGTATCAAGTCAGAATTTATCGCGAACATGAGCCATGAGCTCAGAACGCCACTCAATACGATAATCGGTTTTTCAAAGCTTATCGCGCAACAGGATCACCGTAGCGCGAGCCGCGACGAGGTTATTGCTCATGCCCATCTCATCCAAGATGCGGCCGGGCATTTGTTGGCTGTCATCAACGATATTCTCGATATTTCAAAAATACAGAGCGGCAAATTCGCGCTTAACTCGCGCGAGGTGTTTGTCGATGAGTTTCTTGAACCTTGTGTCCACGGATTGGTTCTGGCGGCCAAGGACGCCAAGGTTACTTTAACGTGCAGCTTTGATGACACATTGAGTGCCATCCTTGGGGACACGGTGAAGCTGCGCCAAGTCTTCATCAATCTGATCACGAATGCGATTAAGTTCACCCCCGAGGGTGGGACTGTGACGGTGACTGCGCGACCGCATGTGCGGGGACGGGTGTTGATATCCGTGCGCGACAGCGGCGTTGGGATGACTGAAGAAGAGATCCAGGTTGCTGTCACGCCGTTTGGGCAGGTCGACGGTGGGCGGAACCGATGGCGCGAAGGCACGGGGCTTGGTTTGCCGATTGCGCGTGCGCTTGTGCAACTGCACGGCGGGGATTTTGAAATTAAGAGTGAGAAGGGTGTCGGGACCGAAGTGATAGTCTCGCTACCTTTGATTGTGGAAGCTTCTAAGGATCAGCGTTCGAAAGCGCCAGTCCTGGTGGGGCAAACTGCACCATAATCGTTTGCCGCACACACGATGACGACGACTTTCGGGGACCGCAAGATGCAAGTTCAAAATTACCCAACTCTCAATACAGCTCCACTGGATATGTCGATCGGTCGGATCGTATCGGTGACTGGGGCTAAGGCCATTGTGTTGTTGGACAACGGTAGCAACTCTTCTGACCGAGGTGTGGTTAGCCGCCCTGAAATGGGAACGCTGATTGGGATTGATACGCGCGATAGCGTGGCATTGGCTGTGGTGTCTGCGCTCAGTGTGCCCGTGCCGGCGCAACGGGAAGGTGATTCTGAAATTTGGATCGCGGAGCTCGGTCTGGTTGGCGAGCTATGGCGTGCGAAAGACGGCAAGCCTGGTTCGTTTAATCGCGGTGTTACGTTCTACCCGACGCTTGGTGATCGCGCACGTGTGGCATCGAAGGCTGAACTTGAAATGGCCTTCATGGGGGACACAACTGGATCGGTGCGTGTCGGTTGCATTCGTCAAGATTCGTCAATTCCTGCAATGATCAAAGTCGACGATCTGCTGGGTAAGCATTTTGCCATTCTAGGGACGACCGGTACCGGTAAATCGTGCACGACCGCGCTTATTTTGCGTGCGATTCTGAAGGAAAATCCAGCGGCGCATCTGGTATTGCTCGATCCGCATAACGAGTATGCGACGGCCTTTCCTGAGTGGGGTGAAGTTATCAGCCCGCGCAACATGCAGTTGCCGTACTGGTTGTTGACGTTTGAAGAGCTCGTTGAAGTTCTACTCGGTAACACTGGGGATAAGAAACACGAAATCGAGTTGTTGCAGGAACTGATTCCGATCGCGAAGTCGCGGTACAGTTCCGGGCGCGAAGGCCGCAAAGACGCAACATTGCGACGCGGTCAGTCGGGGGAAGTGCGTTATACGGTTGATACACCGGTGCCATATCGCATTTCTGACCTTGTGTCGCTGGTCGATGAGCGTATGGGAAAACTTGAAAACAAGCGTGATATTGCGCCTTATCGCAATATCAAGTTGCGCATCGATACGATCAGTCAAGATCCTCGCTACGGGTTTATGTTCGGCTCGCTCACAGTCTACGACGGAATGGCGCAAATCTTGTCGCGCATCTTCCGCGTGCCTGTGAATGGCAAGCCAATTACTATTCTTGAGTTGACTGGCATTCCACATGAGGTCGTCAATGTCGTTGTGTCGGTTCTGTGCCGCATGACATTTGACTTTGCGCTGTGGAGTGAGGGCAAGGTGCCAGTTACACTGGTCTGTGAAGAAGCCCATAGATATGTTCCGGCCAATCCGAACATGGGGTTTGAACCCTGCAAGCGGGCCATTGCGAAAATCGCAAAAGAAGGCCGTAAGTATGGGGCATCGCTTTGCATTGTGACGCAGCGTCCGGCGGAAATTGATCCGACCATTCTGTCACAATGCAACACTGTCTTTGCTTTACGTATGTCGAATGATCGTGACCAGGAAATTGTGACTTCGGCGATTTCGGATACGGGTGCTGGATTGCTTGAGTTCTTGTCAGCGCTTGGCCAACGTGAAGCAATTGCGTTTGGTGATGGCGTAACGCTGCCGGTGCGTATTCGCTTCGACGAACTAGACAAGGCGACGATGCCGCGGTCGTCGACAGCGCGGTTCTCTGAGAAGTGGCAGAAGTCGATTGGAGACGAAGGCTTCCTCGAAAGCGTGGTTGAGCGGTGGCGGTCGTCTTCGTCTGGGGCTTCTGATTTGACCGGTAACGTCGCGCAGTTTGTCGATGCGATGAGCCTTGGTGGTCCGGAGATCGACGTGCAACCAGAAGTGCCGGAAAGCCGTACTATCCGTCGCGATACGACTTTGTATGAAGGGAACGGCGAGGCTCGCTCGGCGGCGCCAAGCTTGTCGCAACGTGCACCTGGTTCACTGTTGCGGCGCGATATCAATATTGGCAATCCACCGGTACAGCAGCAGCCTCAACAGCAGCAGCGCGCTGCCTCAGTTGTTCAGCCGACTGCGCAACCGGCGCAGCCAACTCCTGAAGCTACCGCGAATGCTGGTGGTTTGCGCTCGCTGCGTGAAAAGCTACTGCAGCGCGGCCGCTGAGATCGGTCCAAGTGAATTGTTCTGACGACAGGCGCGAAGAGGTTTCGCGCCTGTTTCTTTTGTTGGCGGTCGATCCGTCTAAAAACGGAGGCTGAATACGACGTTTGGTCTGACGTGACTGGCGGCGACGCTGTTGTGGGCTGGGCGCGGTGCTGTTATTTTGAACGGTGATTCGTTTTTGGCGTTTATGCAATTGATTTGCGCGCCTGTGGGATTTAAGGAGCGCGGTCATGGCTGCTAAGTCATGATAGAGCTTGGGAGAATGTGATGCAGGCGAGTTCGGCAAGCGCAATTTATCCGGTGATCCTGTCGGGTGGGTCGGGGACGCGGCTTTGGCCGCTTTCGCGCGCGATGTATCCTAAGCAATTCATTCGCTTTAATGGCGAAGAAGTCAGCTTTTTGAGCGAGACGCTGCATCGACTGCGGGCGGAGGACGGTTTTCAGAAGCCGATCATTCTTTGCAACAATGATCATCGCTTTTTGGTGAAAGCCGAACTTGAGCAGTCTAAAGTTGCTTGCAAGGCGATTATTCTTGAGCCTGTCGCGCGCAATACGGCGCCGGCGATAGCGATTGCTGCGTTGGAAGTTGCGAGTGAAAGTCCGAATGGCGTGATTGTTGTTATGCCTTCAGATCATGCCATCAAAGAGACGGCTAAGTTTGTCGAGGCGGTGAAGCGCGCGGCAAAAGTGGCAGCTACGGGTAAGCTCGTGATGTTCGGGATCAAGCCCGATAGTGCGCATACAGGATACGGGTATATCAGACGTGGCAATGACCTTGAGGGGTTTAAGGGCGCCGCGTTCATGGTTGATCAATTTTTTGAAAAACCGGATGCGAAGACTGCGCAAGCGTATGTCGCAGACGGCAATTTCTTTTGGAACTCCGGTATTTTCGTCCTGCACGCGCGGACGTTTCTGGAAGAGTTGGCGCGGCTTAATCCGCGCATCATTGATGCGGCGAAGCAAGCGCTGGTGAAAGCGGAAGAGGACTTGGGTTTTCTGAGGCTTGATCGGCAATCGTTCGCTTTGGCGCCAAACACGTCTATCGACTATGCCGTGATGGAGAAGACCGCCGCCGCAGTGATGCTGCCTATTGATGTTGGCTGGAACGATGTTGGCGCGTGGTCGTCGTTGTGGGAGCTGGCACCACGGGATGCAAATGGAAACTATGCGAGCGGCGATGCAATGCTCGAAGACACGTCGAATTGTTATGTGCACTCCGAGAAGAGTTTGGTGGCGGCGATTGGCGTTCGAGATCTGGTGATCGTCAATACACCTGATGCATTGCTGGTTGCCGATAAGTCGCGCGCGCAGGATGTATCGAAGATTGTGCAGCGGCTCAAAGCTGCTGGTCGACGCGAGCAAGAAGCGCACGTGCGGTCGTATCGACCATGGGGGTTCTTCGAGAGCCTCAATGTGGGGACGCGATTCCAGGTGAAGCTGTTGCACGTCAATCCGGGTGGCAAACTATCGATGCAGATGCATCACCATCGCTCAGAGCACTGGATTGTCGTGCAGGGGACGGCGAAGGTCTATGTCGGGGATATGGAAAAGCTCGTGCGCGAGAACGAGAGCGTCTACATCTTTGCGACGCAGTGGCATCGGTTGGAGAACCCCGGTAAGGTTCCGCTTGAGATTATTGAGGTCCAGATCGGGACGTATCTTGGTGAAGATGACATCGTGCGTTCCGACGACGTCTATCATCGGGCGCCGGAAGAGACTCGGTAGCGTTACTCTAACAATCTGATTTAGCTTTATATTTCCCCCGGATCGCAATGATGTGATCCGGGGTTTTTCATTTGCGTCTTGACCAAGGTAGCCAAATCGCAAATAAAACGAATGTTCCTTTTATGCAAAACGAATGTTCGTTTTGTGTTTAATGTTGTACGCAACGCGCCTTGTCTGAGGCGGCAGCTGAGGGAAGTGGCGGCGGGTTACTGGTGACGAGAACTGCCCGTGGGTTTGTCTGTGGGTTTGTCTGTGGGTTTGTCTGTGGGTTTGTCTGTGGGTTTGTCTGTGGGTCTGTCTGCGGGTCTGTCTGCGGGTCTGTCTGCG
>JABFRJ010000237.1 GCA_013141255.1 Hyphomicrobiaceae bacterium | reverse complement strand
GCGTGCAGAAAAGATCGCGGACGACCATTCGAAAATCGAAACAACGCTTGGTTTCGGTGCGTTTTTCGGTTTAAACGATACGACGCCCGATACAACGCTGAAATTCAGCGTTGAAGTTGCGTATTAGTGGCGCGCCCGCGCGAGACAAAAAATCTCATCAGTCGTTTGCCGCATAGTAACTAAAGCGTAAACATTTGTCCGCTACCCTTTGTCGTGGCTCACCACGGAGACAGACATGACGCGTCACCTAAACAAGGACATGCATCACGTGCAGAACTCGCGCTCACTTTTCGCCGCTGCCGCTGCGCTGGCTGCCGGCGTCTCGATGCTGGCGACTGACGCGTCGGCCGTCAGCACGCGCGTCAAACTCGCCTGCGCCAAGGACTACTACGCCCATTGCAGCAAGCACGCGCCGGGTAGCCCCGAGGTGCGCAGCTGCATGCGCGCCGTTGGCGACGGGTTGTCGCCACGCTGCGTCAACGCGCTGGTGGCGGAAGGCGAAGTATCAGAAAAAGAAGTCGCCGGCCACGCCGGCAAGAACGACGACTGAGCGGACGCAGCGGAAAACGTCGATATTAGCCCTTTCATAGGAACTTTCGAACGCGTTCTGCTTTGTTTCTTATGTCTTCGCGTTTTGGAAATGAGCTTACGGCATCGAGCGAAAGGCTGTTGATTTTCTGCCTCTGGCTGTGAGAGTAGACGGCACCTATCGCACTCGCAGTCAAAATGCCTTCAAAGAGGATCAAGTAGGGATGGACGGACGTTCGGCCCTTCTGGCGCTCTATATCTGCTGCGAGTGCCAAAGCGTTAACCGCTTCTTCTAAATCTGCTGGGGGCACGCGCGAAAGAATTTCCATTGTACCGAACAGAACCTTCCCAATTGTTGTCAGGGTGAATTGATGTCGGGCCTCAATAGTTTTGGCGTGTCTTGCATGTTGAGCGGCTGCCCGACAAAGTACCTCTTTGTCTACCAATGATTTGGCGACCGATGCGGCATCCAACTTCATGAGCGCAATCTGGTGCCAATATCGAGAGTTCCAGGCCCAATCTTTCTGGGTGGCACTGTAGAATTTGGCAGCCTCGTCAGGCCCAAGAATTGGCTTCACTATTTCGTCGTAGTCAAAAAGACGAGAAGCCAAGCGGCTGCTCGGGTGGCCGGCTCTAATGGATGACAAGTTGACGTAGGGCCGGATGGCTGTTGCAATTTCCACGAAGGCCTTGGGAACATCATCCCTGTTTCCAGCGGCAAATCTTTTTAAAACTACGGATGAAATAGTTTCGTTAAGAGGCACCACCATTTCAAAATCACCAACGTCTCCAAATGTGACTGGAAGTGGTGAGTTGTCGTCCATTTGCCGCTCAACGTCGTAGCCCTTAAGTAATCGACTCAAAACGTCGTACTGAATGCCATCTCGCAGGCAGTGGGACGCTAATGAAACGATCAGATAGCATCTTCGAGATTTTTCCGTTGCGTCAGTTATGGACCGATCGATGACCGCTTCGATGGGAGCAAATTTATTTATGATTCGACAGCAGGCAACTGCAATCTGCTCATCTACGATCTTACGAGCTAGTGCTTGTTCTTCACCTTTTTTAGTCTCAGACAATCCTAGATCAATGTAGGAGGTGATAAGCCTTTTTGCCACCTCCAGGCCAACACTTCCTATAACGCAGGTTTCAATTGTTTCGGCTCCGAGAACCCGACGAACATGTTCGAAGCGATATGTACGTTCGGCGCCTACGAAAACTACATTAGTTCCTGCAATTAGCCGTCGCAATTCCAAGATTTCGGTGGTGTGGTCTGCGAAGTTGTCAACAAATATCAAGGAGGGCTTATTAATTGTTCTAAGGACGTTGATAGTTGAAGGAAGTTGAATTCGTCCAGGGCTGCGGCGCCAGAAACAAATGAATCCGTCCCTAGTTTTTTCGAGAGCTATTCGTTTTAGAATTGTGGACTTTCCGGCGCCCGGCTCGCCAAGAAGTAGGCGCGTATCAAGAGCGCGAGCTTTCTTCACCAAACTACTCAAGCGATTTGCTTCTGGTCCACGCGGAACGTCGCAATCTGACTGTAAGTCGGCCCAGGTGGCGGAGTGTCCCAGGGCAAAGTTTGCGCCCCCCATAGTATTTTGCTGCGCGGTGGCTGGTACGCGTTCAAAATCAGAATGAAAGATTGCCAAATCGCTAGGCTCGACACCTGACGCAATCAAATCACCAAGGTTGTCGTGAATTATATCTCTGACAGTAGGGCGATTAGGTACTTTTGCGTTGGCATGATTTAAGAATTCCAGCGCAGTACCTTTGTGTAGGTTCAGCGAGTAATCACCACAGTCTTTGTCCGTGCCTGGGTCTGGATTGGGTTCGACTAAGACTGATGGTGGCCTATCACTGCGATCACTAGCGGCATCACGATCAGCCAGGAAATACGTTATATCTGGTTCTTCGAGGGATGTACCCATTACGAAGAATGGTTCTGATCTGATGATATTGCCTAAAACATGTGCCCAAACACTATTATCACTAATAGTCTGCATGTACTCCTTTATATCGAATACATATCCGTCTTCGGGCTTTTGCGCATACCCATGCAGGTGAACGATTTGAACGCTTTGCTTGTTGTGGTTGTCAAAAAACACGTCCCTGAAGTTCACACTAATGGCCTCTTGCATTGGTGCTGATGCGGTTTGGTACGCCCTTTCCAAAGCGTCATCGACATTCAGCGTGAAGATTCGCTTCCAGCGGAAATTTGGAATCGCTCGCACTGTCGGGCCCGCTGTGCAATTGGCGAATCGCTTTGTGATATGCTCTAGTGACTGATCTGGGGTGAGGTTGCGATACAGGCGATTGAGTGAGGAACCTGACCGCATTGTCTTGAGGACACTAAACAGATCCTCGTGGAGTTTGCTGACGGTGGGTAGGTTCCCCTTGTACAAGGGGTTTGAAGAACCTGATTGGCTATCGAGGCTAACACCTGCTCCTAGCAGAAGGTTGTAACGTCCGGAGCGCAAGCCCTCAGCAACTCGGTCCCAATCCAATGCCATACACTCGCCCCCCAAAGTGATCGGCAAATCGAGATTGGCCTGATTTGAAATGACGTGCCGAGATCGTTCCATTTTACCCGTCGGTAGGGAACTGGCAACCTAACGTTAGCCCTTGACGTTTGGCGCGTTGCATCCTTTATCTCGAATACCAGCCGGCCGGACGGCCGCTGCCGGACAGTTATGGCGCAAGCAGCTCATAAGGCTGCAAGCGCGGCAACAAAATCCGGTGGAGGAAAGTCCGGGCTCCATGAAGGAACGGTGACGGCTAACGGCCGCCGGGGGCGACCCCAGGGAAAGTGCCACAGAA
>JABFRJ010000015.1 GCA_013141255.1 Hyphomicrobiaceae bacterium | reverse complement strand
CCACATATCCTCTCCAAACTGACAGAAGATATATGATCAATATGACGGACAATTCGGTTTTGCTCAATGCCGCAGTCATAAAGAATGCGGCAATTTTGTCTGTGAGATTCCTCATTTTGAGCTGACCATAGTTGATGTTTGGTCGAATAAATATTGATCCAAAGCGACGAATGATTCATCGCGTCGGGCCAAATCTTCGAAGTATTCAACGAATATCTTGAATCCTCCGTCTGTCAGTTTCACCCAAGTCACCCTGCAATCAGTTTCGTGTTGCTCGCGCCGAACTAGGTTCATTTGCTCTAGCAAGTTCAACCATCGTAGCGCTGTAGTATTCGGCACATAAGAGGCAATGCAGGCACTGGTAACAGATATATTTTTATTTCTAATTCTAGCGATGAACAGATCAAGAAGCATGTCCCAAGCTGGTTCGCCAAACAATTCGGCTGGAAGGTGATCAGCGCGTTTGCGGCGTGAACGATAGTGATCGAGCGCAGCGTTGGCGAGCCGCTCCCTATTCAAATTATTCCAACTGTCGTGGGCTGGCCTCGCTCGTTTTTTGGTGTCGTTGATGGCCATGGTCACCTCAATCTCTGCCGCAATCCTAAGCAAATTTGCCGCCATTCGTCGCAATTCTGCTGCGCGCAAGGTCGCGTCAATTGTCATCGAATGAGACCTGCGTTGCGCATGCTGAACAATTTAGTTCCGGATACTAAGATGTGATCTACAATCCTAATACCTAGAGTGTTGCACGCATCCGATAGGACTTGCGTGAAGACAATGTCTGCTTTGCTGGGGTAGGGATTTCCGGACGGATGGTTGTGAGATAACACAATGTTTGCCGATCCAATCGACACAGCAATTCTGAGGAGCTTCCTGATATTTATGTCAATTGAGCTGAACGTGCCGCTCATATCCATTTCATCAACTATGTAGTTCATGTTTGAGTCAAGAAAGAAAGAAATGAGTGTTTCAATCCTCACTTCTTTGAATCTTGATATGAGATATTTTGTAGTCCTGTCGTCAGAAAGATCAAAAGTTGATCTCCGAACATCTTCATGAAGAGATTCCATCATTGCCGCTCGCGCGCATGCAAGAATGCTCGCAAGTGCAGGCTCGCAGATATCTTCAACAAGTGGTTGATTTGCTGCTGAAAGAACAGAACCAATTGAGCCAAATCGCGCAATAAGCGAGTCGGATATTTCTAACGCCCGATCTGCGTCGACGAAGTGGACCAGGTCTGCCAACACGAATCTTTGTCTATCTCTCTGAATCGTCGCGGATTTATCGCGCAGACGGCGCAAAGAAGTGCTGCAACTGCGTAGCTCGGAAAATACCTCATCAGAAGATATGCTGCCGGATCGATCGGGATTTGGAGCGCATGCACCAGATGTGCCGCGACTGCGATGAGTTGAAGTGCGGAGGCCCATAGTGGCCAAATTCTCCTGGCAAACAAGGCGAGGAAGAAGAAGGCGGAGAACCCGAATACGTCGATTAGGAATCCAAATTCATCCAAGGAGATGTAATTTGTTCCTACAAACCATCTTGCACAGCTTGATATAAATGCGGTTACAATAATGGTTGCGCCGATTCTCTCGGGTAATCCGCCCTTCGTGAATGCGATGATGAGCGAGATGGCCAGGAGCGCGATGGAGGCGATGAATTGCATCATTCCTCCAGCGCCTGACGCCCGAAGAATTTAGCTCGCAATTCGGACATTCAATTGCTCAAAACTTCCCTTGGTGATGGGATCGCAGTCGGAAGGCCCACCTGCAAAATCTGCTCGTGCTTCACCGACACGCAACAGTTCCGCATGGACACGGACGATGTCGGAGCGAGCGCTTGTGAGCGAATTGAGTCCCTTGACCAGTCGCATGATCGCCACCTGCCCGGATGAAGTCGGTTCGCCGGTTTCAACACTGGCTGTGGCCATGGTCGCCAACAGCGCTGCGCTGCTGGCAAGCGCGCGATCAATTTCGGTCTCGCTGGTACGCAGTTCACGGGCAATTCGAGTGGCGGCGATCTTGGCGGTCATGGTCATCCGGGTTCTCCATCCCATCGTGGTTTCGATGGGCGACAGGGTTGGCTCGGAAGGCAATCGCTAGATCAGATTGCTCAGCGTCTGGGCGATCGATGCTACTGCCAAAAATGTGATCGCCAGAAACCCAGCGAACGCAAGAACAGCAAACACACGACCCCAAATGCCAAAACGACTATCGAATGCCTCCAGGGTGAAGCTGTCTGGAGTGGCTACGTGCCATGGTGCATGCGCTTCGATCACGCTCACGTCCGACAAGGTGTAGACCGACTCAGAAGCTCCCTCCTGATCCCCGTCATTCCCAAAGTGAAACGCGGAATCGACATGCGGAAACTCATATGCGGTTTCTCCGCATATCGCTTTGTACTGGGAATAGACCCTGGCCACTTCCGCCCTGGATGAAAGCTTCAGCTTTTGGCGAACAGCGGCAACTCTTTGGTCCACTGTGTAAGGTGAAATCCGTAGAGCGCGTGCGATCTCTTTCGACGATTTATGCTCGACTACCAAATCGAGCACGTCCCGCTGCTTTTGCGTTAGGCAGGCAATCGGATGCAGCGATGAAACGTCATCTGTTGTCACGTCTCGAGCCCTGTTAACCCCTTGTGTTTACGCTAGGCGTTTTCTCGCAGATTGCGAATAGGGGTTTCTCAACGAATGGGCCTAATTTCGCCCTAAAGCTGGCTTTCCAACTGGGTCAAATCGAGGCGTAATGCCTCAATCGATTCATTTAAGTGGATGCAAGCAAGGGAAAAACCAAGGCCGTCCAAAATGCGCTGTTGCTGCGAAAGCACAGTGATAATGCTTTCGATTTGATCCATTTTGGATGAAAATTCGCCATCGCTACCAGAGGGCGTGTCCTTTTCACCAGCCATCTAAATGTTCCCAAGTCGAATGTTGCCGAGTGAGTGGCCGGTTAACCTTACCTATCCCACACGGTTGGTGGCGAGCTTATGAATGAAGATTTGCGTTCCAACAATGGCTGTCGACGTGGTTCGTTACCGCTTGGTGCAATTGAACGCAGTTCGTCCCATTTTCCTACACCAAAAAGATTTGCGCCGAGGTTGATTTGTCCGTCGGACTCCTCTGAAACATCTGCAAGTCCGTTGGCCTAAGTCCGAAGACAAAATGGCGCGGAGCGCCCTATGACGGGCAGAACTCAATCGGACGGCCACCGCCCCGCCAGCCTCCCCGTCCGCTCACCTGATCCGGAAAACGCTGGCTGGGGCGGCAGGATTCGAACCTGCGAATGCCGGTACCAAAAACCGGTGCCTTACCACTTGGCGACGCCCCAGCAGGAGGCGCGCTCTTAGC
>JABFRJ010000525.1 GCA_013141255.1 Hyphomicrobiaceae bacterium | reverse complement strand
GATATCGCGTCCGTCCCCACCGTAAATCTTATCACAGCCCAATGCGGTGCCAACGATGAGATCGTCGCCAGCGCCCCCTTCGACAATCACTTGCTGCAGGTTTGTGCCCACAGCTGCCGCCGATACTCGGCTTTCTTGAGCCGCGTAGACAGCTGCAGGATTGCCTGCATCGACGTGAGTGGCCAACCTCCGCGCGTTCTCTATCGTAGTAGAGTCTTCGGCTGTTAACTCCTTACCCGGGTTGAGATCCCAAAGTGCCAAAACATCGGCTTTCCCGGTTCCCACCACATGCTCAAAACCGTCAAACCGCAAATTAGTTGGCGTGTCCACGCCTTGTGTTTGCGGCGTCCCTTGCGGGATCATGACATTCAAACCGAATTTATACTCCTGCGTAATGGTCTGTAGCGATGAGTACAATTCGACGCCACGACTGCCATCATTTGCGGCTGTTAAAATTACACCCTTCCCCTCAGCGCCAAGCCCGATCTGAGAGAAATCGAGTTTATCGCCCAGGGTCGCATCGTTGATCGAGGGATCAGGTGTCTGTATGGCACCGGCGCCGTTCTTATCGGAGAGGCCTCCATCGATGGTCAGGCCCGACGGCAGCTTTTTAGCATACTCCCATAATGGGCTTTGTGACGTCAGCGCAAACTCGTCGCGATAGCGCGTGAGTTCGATGCGTTCGATCCCTGCAAGGATATCGACTGTGCCGTTAGCGTCTGGTGCCGTATTATCGCCGTCGGTCTTCACCCGGATGATACCGGCCTTAATTTCGGCATCACGCGCGGCCGACATGTCGATCGCATTTTCGATAAAAATCTTGTTGACCGCATCTCGATACGACGCTGTATCACTGCCATCCCCACCAATCAGGATGTCGCGGCCAGCGCGGCCCTGTAACTTATCGTTGCCTTTTCCACCGACGATGTAATCCGCTTGAGACGAGCCCGTCAGGTCATCCATGGTGCGACTGTCACGGCCTTTGTCCGCGTCGCCACCGAAGATCACGTGAGCAGCGTCTTTGTAGTCGGCAGCACCCTTGCTGACGTCCTGCGCATACGTTTTCTTGCCAGCCGAATCTGTCGCAGGATCGTAAGTGAGTGTGCCTGTATTCGACCCAGCTTGCGCGACGACAATGTCCCAAGTGTTTAATTTTGCAGTACCTTCGTGGATTGCCTGCAACGTGACTCCGAGCACTTCATTCGTGATCGTGCCAATAAAGCCACCGGCAAGAGATCCCGAAAACGCCGTCCATATTGCCACATCAATATCTCGGGCTCCGTACTCGCGAGCAATCGAAGATGCATTTGGTTTGTCTACTAACAATGCACCGAAGTTCGGATCAGACTTTGGGCTGATCAATGTCCGATCAATCACGACTTTGTCGGAATACGCCGTCAGCTCGGTCACCGCCCCTGTCCCACTCGTCGTTCCTCCAGCAAACGCCGCGCGGACTTGATTGTTCGCGGCGCCTTGCCGGTTCATCGTGTCAGCAATTGTTGCCTGGTCTTGCAACGTGTCCCTCAATACGCCGAGAGACAATTTTACAAGACCACTATGGAGGGTTAGGTCATTGTTCGCCGTGCCACTCAATCCCTGAGCAGCGATCCCGGTCTCTAGCTTATTTTTGAACACGTCATGAAAGTAGCTGTAGAGTCCCTTGTCTTCGCCACAGTGCTCCACAATGCGCGATAGAGGATTGGGGTCGACGGCCCCGAGGCGACTACCGCGCTCCCTCCAAGTACGTTGCCCGCAGAGCCGGAATCTCTCGCGCCTTCGAGTGGGCCCGAAACACCTTGATTCTCCAGCAGCGCGAGACGAAGCGACTTGTCGCTCGCGAGCAGATCACCGAAACTCTTATTTAAACTGCTGTCGTTTCGAGAGTCGGTCCGTATAACCAAATTGTGAAGCGAAGGATTATGCAACGAGGTTGGTGTGTTCGTTACCGTACCACCCAGGTATGATGACGCTTCGCCGACATAGTAGGTCGTACGCGGCACGCCGAATTGCTGCGCACCTATTAACGCACTTAATTGCCCAACACCGTCACTCAGGACCTCGCCGCCCACAGTGTGGACCTGCAGCTTGGTATCTACGTTGGCTTCGAAAGTGGAGAGATATGATTGCCAAAGCTGATTGTACGATTGTGTGGCTTGTGTTCCTTGGACGCCGAGAAAAGCGGCCAAGCTCGTCGAACTCGAAAGTATAGACTCGGATTGGCTCGCGTAATCGGGAAATGTTACCTTGAATGCTTGCGTCTGCGCGTAAGCTTTCATCTGCGATGACAATGGCGCTGGAGCGATTGCAAAGCCGTCTATTCCCAGAATCCCACTGACTAGGCCTGCAAGGCCTCCACCCAGAGACTGACCAACTACCGTCACGTGCTGACTTGATGAAGTCGCAGACCGTACCGCATTGGCGAGCGCTAGTGCATCGTCAAGTTGGCTCGCGCCGTATGTTCCTGTAGAAAGCGCTCTACTATTCGCGAAATCGCCGATATCGGATTTGAGGGTGGAATCGGAACCTGGGGAGCCCGCACTCGATGACGTAGCCTTCTGAAAGCCTTGCACAAAAGATTCTGAACTGTCAGTTCCGCGAAACACGATAATAATTTCATTGTCTTTCTGCAGCACCATCGCGCCAAAACCGCGGGCGTTGAAATAAAGTGTGGCAGTTCCAATTGTAGCGGCGTCGCCAAGTGTGGACGTTTGAAACCCGAGGTTGGTGACTTGGGTTGGGGTGAAATCTGTGACACCCAGTCCACCGATGGCATTCAATGATAACGGCAGATCATTGAGGTTGCGTCCGTAGACGACTTCGCTCAAGGCGGCAGCCAATGACACGCCAGTCAAACTTGAATTCGCACCCATTACATCGATCCCATAGTAGCGTGAAAGCCAACACCAATAGGCTGAAAAAATTCTTCGGCGCGATAAAAGAAGCGATCGTTCAGGCTTCCGCGCGGATCGCCCTGAGACTCTTGGACATCGAACACATCAACATCATTGACGCGCCAACGTTGTCGGGGGCTATTCTGATTGCCAGCGACATTCCCGTCAGGGCCATCACAAAACACAAAACCCTTGTGTTGCGCGTCTAGAAGTACGGTCTCTGTGTAATGCGTCGCTGAGTTCCAGCTTTGCAAATGGAGCGTGTTGATCGTGAAGTTGGATCTGACCGGGTAGATCTCGCCGGCCAGAGCAGGGTGCATAGCGGTGACAAAAAAATGTCCCCCGCCAGTCCGGAGCATGCCGTGCTCGCCACTAAAACCTTTAAGTGTAATGGGGTAACGGCCAATGCTTACCCCGTCATATGGTCCGGTTCCCGTCCGCCCATCGCTTCCAATGATATAGTTG
>JABFRJ010000472.1 GCA_013141255.1 Hyphomicrobiaceae bacterium | reverse complement strand
GCCAAGTACGTGCTCGTTGTTGAGCCGGCGCGCGACGGTGGCAAAATCGTTGTCGCCCGCAAAGGCGTAGGTCGCTACGATATTCGCACCACAGGCCGCGCCGCCCATTCCGGCGCCCGCCACGAAGAAGGCCGCAGCGCCATCCGCGAGATGTGCCATCAGGTCGAACGCTTGGAAGCCATGACGGACTACGCCCGTGGCATCACCATCAACATCGGCCAGATCAGCGGCGGCACCGCCGAAAACGTCGTGCCTCAATATTGCGATGCCTCTATCGATCTTCGCGTCAGAACCATCGCCGACGCCGAAAAAATGGACGCCATCTTCAGGTCGCTGAAATCCGTCAATCCCGACGTAACCATCTCGGTCGATGGCGGCCTCAATCGTCCCCCCTACGAAGAAAACGACGGAGTCCGCCATTTATTCGGCCACGCCAAGTCGCTCGCCAAAGAGCTGGGGATAGACCTCGCCGGCGTCTCGACCGGCGGCGGCAGCGATGGAAACTTCATCGCCCACAAAGTCGCCACTCTCGACGGTCTCGGCGTCGATGGCAACGGCGCCCACACCCACGACGAGCACCTGCTCATCTCCTCCCTCGTCCCCCGCGCAACGCTGCTGCGGAGGCTGTACGAAACGCTGCGGTGATACATTCGGGAGGCGATGCACGCATTACCAGAATGAACGCCTGAGGATTAGAGCGTCAATGAATGGTTCAAACAATTGGGCTGACTTTGTTACTCAAGCCGCCGAGATTCTACAGATCGTCGTCAACGGCGAACAAAATCGCGAAAATCAAAGATCGGCATTATTGCGGTCGGCGATTCGAAATCTTTGTCATGCTTCGGCGATGCGAGCCGCACGCAAACGGCAGTGTGACGAAAATTTTGATCGGGCAATGAAATTCTTTAGCACAACTCCATTGCTTTCTGACGACTCGCTTCGAACTGACATTATCAATGAGTTATTCGAAATTGGTGCAGGCACAAAATCTTGCCAAGACTTGGTGAAATTTCTCGGTGCGTCACCGACGCAACAAGATTTGCATCGGTATTTTTCAGAATAGAAGCAACAAGTTCGCTTGCGTTGCGCACCCCAACAGATTGGGTCTGAAACACAACGATGACCCCCGCGCGCCATAACAAATTCACGCCCAAAAACTCCGCCCTCCCATGTCATCCTCGGGCTTGCCTGCACTCGGGCTTGTCCCGAGTGTCCCGAGGACCCAGGGTGCAGCATAATCTGAACTCAAAAATTCACACGCGGCAACAGCGTGTTCCTGTCTCATGTCTTCAACGCGCGGATGCCTGGGTCCTCGGGATGCGCGAACGCCAGCGTTCGCTTACCCAAGGATGACAATTTTTTCCCATGTCATCCCGTGCGCGGCGCAGCATGGAATGCTGCCCCGCAGACACGGGACCTTGCAATTTGAACGATCTTCTCTTCCTCAAAAATTCACCCGATCCGCGCCTTTTAGCTCCAGCATCTCGCGTGCATCTGCCGGTGTCGCGATCTCAAGACCAAGTCCTTCGATGATCTGCCGCACCTGCCGCACTTGCTGCGCATTACTTTCGGCTAACCGCCCCGCACCAATCCACAAACTATCCTCAAGCCCGACGCGTGCATTGCCACCCATCGCCACCGCTTGTGCCGCAATCGGCATCTGGTTGCGACCAGCACCCAGCACGCTCCACTGATAATCGTTACCGAATAACCGATCCGCCGTCCGCTTCATGTGGATCACGTCTTCCGGATGCCCGCCGATACCGCCGAGTAAGCCGAAAACAGATTGCACAAAGAATGGCGGCTTTACCAAACCCCGATCAACAAAGTGCTTCAGCGTGTAGAGATGTCCAATATCGTAGCACTCGATCTCAAACCGCGTACCGTTCTTCGCGCACGTCGTCAGAATGCCCTCAATGTCCTTGAACGTATTCTTGAAGATGCGGTCGTCCGACGCCGCCAGGTATGGCCGCTCCCAATCGTGCTTGAACTCTTTGAACCGCTCCAACATCGGATATAGCCCAAAGTTCATCGACCCCATGTTGAGCGACGCGACCTCGGGTTTGAAATGCGCGCACGGCGCCAATCGTTCTTCAATTCCCATCGTCGGCGCACCACCGGTCGTGATGTTGATCACCGCGTCAGACCGTTGCTTGATCACCTTGAGAAACGGCGCGAACGCCTCTGGCGATTGATTGGGTAAGCCGGTTTTCGGATCACGCGCGTGCACATGCACCAGCGCCGCCCCCGCTTCCACCGCCCCAATGGCCGCGTCAGCAATTTGCTCCGGTGTGATCGGCAGATACGGGCTCATGCTCGGCGTATGGATCGACCCCGTGACCGCGCACGTAATCATCACTTTGCGCTGCTTCTTCAAAACCGCCGGGCTCGATACGGTCGCTGCTTTTGCCATAACGTTAGTCCTTATTTTGAATTGCCGTCGACTGAATTTTTGATGTGATAGTTTAAGCGCCCCCGCCATACCCCGGCGACTTGCGTTTATGCGCAATGAGTGCAGCGAGCCGCCGATTGCGCCATTGCGATTTCTTGAGCACACCCGCAGCGCTTGGCTTCGGACCCCACGCATCCGCCACCAATTTGACTTTCATATCGTCCCATACATCAGGCAGCGGCATGTCCGCCATGTAACGCTTGAACCACGGCGTATAGCGCTTGCAGTAATCAGCAATGCCTTCCGGCGCATTGAGCTCAATCGTCTCAAATGGCCCCATAAATGCCCACCTCAGGCCCAGTCCATCGGCAACTGTGTGATCAAGATCTTCAGGCGACACGACGCCATCTTGCACCAGTCGAAACGCTTCCGCCAGCAGCGCCACTTGCAGACGGTTGAGCACAAACCCATCGATCTCCTTCTTCACCGTGACAGGCACCTGCCCAACACTTTTGAAGATCGCGCGCGTCCGCTCCTTGGTCTCTTCGCTCGTCCACGGCGCACCGCAAATCTCCACCACCGGAACGAGATGTGGCGGGTTAACCGGATGCGCAACGACGCACCGATGCCGCCCTTTCAAGCCTTCCGTAAATTGCGACGACACAATCGCTGAAGTTGACGAGGCAAGAACAGTGTCTGGCCGCGCCGCCGCATCCAACTGCTTGAAAATCTCAATCTTGGCCTCGCGCGTTTCCGGCCCACTCTCCTGCACAAAGTCAGCGTCGCGCACCGCCGCTTCAAGCGTGTCAACCACTCGCACCCGCGCCCGTGCCGCCGCCGCATCCACCACCAACCCGTGCTCGGCCAAATCAGCGAGTGATTGCCCAATCAACTCAACCGCGGCAGCCCGTGCCTCAGGCACAGGGTCCCAGACCACAACGTGCCACCCAGAACGGGCAAAAACATTGGCCCAACTGCGCCCGATCAGGCCCGCGCCGACAATCCCAACCGTCTCTGCACTGATCGCCATATGACGCGCTCCCCGCCGCTCATGCAACTTGCCAAAGGCTAGCATGACCAAGCGAAGGTGGAACCCCGTCGACCCAGCCTCTGCAACACAAAAAACGAGAAAAATTAAGCAAATACAAAAAGATAAACCATGGTCCGCGAGAAACGCAGGTCAGGATCGCTCTCCCATGTCCGCGAAAATAGGGTATGGTTGCTCAAAGTCGGATTCGGTTGATATGCGCCGTTCATGTCTCAGACATATTTCGGCTAGTATGTTTGCCGTACTGGGTGCAACGTCGGAAGATGCGGCCCGCGCCCGCTGCAAAGAGTTAGACTGCCTAGCCATCGTGCCCCAACCCGCTTCCACTCTGGAGGGAGAATCCATGACCAAGCTTTTTAAAACCACATCTCTGGCCTGCGTTGGCCTCGCCATGTCGCTCCTGGCGTCAGCCGCTCCGGCAGAAGCCCGCAGCCGTGGCGCTAATGCTGCAATCGTTGGCGGCATCATTGCTGGCGCGATCATCGCAGGCGCCGCAACCCGTTCGTACGCAGGCGAGCGCGTCTACACACGCTCGTCGGGCTGTGGCGAATATCGTCGTCGCGCGATCTCGAATGAAGAAGCAGGCCGTCCAGGCCGCGCTCAGTATTGGTGGGATCGTTACGCAGAATGCCGCGGCGAGTAATCCACGCTTCTGGCATCGATTGTCTGTCAAAAAACCGTCGCGACGCGCAGCGTAGCGGCGGTTTTTCTTGCGCAGAGCAGACAAGCCATGCAGCCTAGGGCCTTACAGTGCAAATGAGCTGAGGCCACCCCATATGACGACGCTAGAAAAGTCAGACCTATTCCCCAACGGTTGGCAGCCCTCGGCGCGATATCCCGACCCCGCGATCATCGCGCTTGATCCATCGTTTGAGAAGTATTGGATCAAACTCTCCTCCGTCGAGCGCCTATACACTGGCTGCCGTTGGGCCGAAGGCCCTGTCTGGCTTGGTGATAGCCGAGCCCTCGTCTGGTCCGACATTCCCAACAATCGCATGCTGAAATGGGACGAAGAAACCGGCGCCACGTCAGTTTTTCGCAAGCCGTCAAACTTTGCCAACGGCCACACGCGCGACCGGCAAGGCCGCATCGTCGGTTGCGAACACGGTGGCCGCCGTATTGTCCGCACCGAGTACGATGGCTCCATCACCGTCCTCGTCGACAGCTTCGATGGCAAGCCCTTGAACTCGCCCAACGACATCGTTGTCAAATCTGATGGTTCCATCTGGTTCACCGATCCAGACTTCGGTATCTTAGGCCACTATGAAGGCTACAAATCAGCCCCATCCCTGCCGACCCATGTTTACCGCCTCGATTCCGTAACGAAAAAACTCACCATCGCCGCCGAAGGCGTTCTCGGCCCTAATGGCCTCGCCTTCTCGCCCGATGAAAAAATGCTCTACATTGTTGAAAGCCGCGGTGCGCCCACGCGCAAAATCCTCGCTTACGATGTTACGCCCGACGGTTTAACGCTCGCAGGCAAGCGCGTGCTCATCGACGCTGGCCCCGGCACGCCGGACGGCTTCCGTGTCGACATCGACGGCAATCTCTGGTGCGGCTGGGGTATGGGCGACCCCTCGCTCGACGGCGTCCGTGTCTTTAATCGCGACGGCAAGCCCATCGGTCACATCGCCTTACCCGAACGTTGCGCCAACGTCTGCTTCGGTGGCCTCAAGCGCAATCGTCTGTTCATGGCTGCCAGTCACTCGCTCTATGCCCTGTACGTCAACACCCAAGGCGCAGAAGGCGGGTAATGCTTACCAACCGCAATTCTCAAGTAGCGGGTTGCGGCAGATAAGCGGGGTTCCGCCTGAAAATGTCGCTAGCCGAACAATGACTTTTATATGCTCGTTACTATGGTTGCCGATCAAACGACAATGCCTCCAAGCTCTTTACCAACTGAGTTGCCAATGCGCAAAACCATCCACGCAGTCTCAGCGGCGACTGCCGTTACAAAATCCAAAAACGACCAAGTCCGAGCGGCACTATTGGACCATCGCGACGATGGTTCGGATGAGCGTAATATTTTTCACTATTTTTACCCCAGAAGAACGAATGCAGTCAGGGCACGCGAACTCGGGAGTGAACTTGTCGCCTTGGGGTTGAAACTAAAGGCTACCAGCAGTGGCGGCGGCCTCGTGGCCGAGGAATTTGGAGAGGTCGCATCATCAGGCTTTGACAATTTAACGCAACATTTTAGTGAAATTGCCGAGCGATCTGGCTTCGAATACGACGGGTGGGAGTGTGAAGTTAAACAAAGCCCAAGTGACGTGTTGAGCTAATAGTTTGCGACGACCTTCGTCGCTCAATAACGGAGAGGTTGGTCTCTTAGCAGTTCTTGTGCCGCGCCTTGTCCTTGTATCACGCTTTCTCATCCCAGTTTGACCCACGTCTTGGCTCGGCCTACCCTGTCCACCTCATTGCGTCAGATCATTCACCGTCGCTCGCGAGCGCACTAAACGAGCCACACATGCCTGCTGAGATCATCAACCTGCGACAAGCCAAGAAGGCCCGTGCACGTGCCGCCAAAGAGGCCGATGCCGCCGCCAATCGCGCCAAATTCGGACGCACTAAGGCCGAACGTCAAGTGACACAAGCCGAAATTGCTATGGACGCAAAGCGTCTCGATTCTCATAAGCGTGATCAAAATCAGACCGCATCAAAGCCAACATCCAATACCGATGACGCCGATAAGTAATCCATAAAAGCCACAACCATGAAACCGCAAAAGCGTTCATTCACAATCGCCGGCCACAAGACGTCGATCAGCCTCGAGGCACCGTTCTGGGACGCGCTGAATGAAATCGCGGTCGCCGAAGGCATAACCGCCGCGCGCTTGGTGGCCCGCATAGACCGCACGCGCGAAGACAAAGAGCGGCATGGCGCGAAAATCTCGCCAACCAATCTCTCAAGCGCCATTCGATTATTTATTCTCGCCCACTATCGCAGCCAATTCACGGTGGAGGCGCAACTAGAGAAGTCTTCTTAACCGCCGCTGCCGCCAGCGCCGAGCACCCGCTTCCAGTCCTCAGATGAACTCCCGCGCGGCGTAGCAGGGCGCGGCGCTGGACGTGGTTGCGGCGGCAGCGGGGCGGGCGCTGCCTGCGTCGCAGGTTCCGATACTGCAGCAGCGGGCAACTGCGACGCACTATCCGTTGTCGCCGGTTGAACCTCGCCGACAGTCTTGGCCTCAATCGCTGCCTTTGCTTCTGCCTCGCGCCGCGCCGCGTCTTCCTTTTGCAATCGCGTCCGTTCTTTGCTCTTCAATTCATCCACTAGTCTGAGGCGCTCCAATTCATCGAGGTCACGCTCTACTTTTCTGACCGCCAGCTCCCGTTCCAATGCATCCGTCGCAATACTGATCTCGCGTGCGCCCTGAGAAACACCAAGCGCGGTCAATGGCAGCCGCACGGTAACGACCACACCCGGGAGCGGCGGAAGAACTTTCGCAGGCGCAATTACCGCCGCCTCAACGCCCGTAGCCTGAGGTGCCGCCGACACGGGCGCCGGCTGCAATTTGCTATCAATCCGCCATTCCCCATCAACAACCAGTGTTGATAAATCTAACCGCGCTTGCGGTGTGACCTTTCCATCCGCGCTCTCGGCCTGGAACGGTTGCGTTCGCGCAATACCATCCTTGACGCTGATTGCGACTTGTCGTGGCCCCACCGTCACCGGCTCAACCGCACTGGCACTATCGAGCTCCGATCGCAAAACAGTGCCGAGCTTATCTGGCTCTGCGTTGAGCGCTTTCTCCATCGCCAACTTGAGTTTTTGTGCCGAGATTTGGGTCACGCGCGCGCCGCCAAGAACGACAGTTCCTGTGCCCGAGAGCGTTGATACCAGTCCGGCAGGGCTCATGCCCGAGCCATTCAATTGTAGCGTCCCTGCAACGGCACCGGTGCCCCCGAGCGTATCGAGTGAACCTTTGGTCAGGGCCAGCGTGGCAGCGAACTGCGCGCCGCCAGCAGATGTCGTGGTCGGGCGCTCAAGCTTCATCAAACCGGTCCATGTGCCACCGGTGCCGCGCCCACTCAGGTCTTTGAGGGTAAGCCCGTTAGGCGACACGGACAACGTGGCCGTAACATCTTGCAGCGCTAGATCGTCACCAATTTCCAGCGCCCGCGAGCTAAGAACGACGTCCCCGCCCACCAGCGTTCCAAGATTGAAGTTGAACGGTTGCTCAGGCCAAACGCCCGCCCGACCCATCGTTGCTGATATGGCTGCTGTCACTGGTGTGCGCCCACGTTCGCTCACCAGTGACAACAGTTGAGCTCCACTTAAGCGATCAAATTGAAGCCGACCAGAAACGGATTGCGGCGGTGTTGGCTGCCCAGGCGCCGACGCGCTTATTGCCAGCGTCAACGTCCCGCTGACATTACCACCTCTGCGTTTCAGATGTATGTCAGCGAGCTGCAATGTCTGGCGTTCGAGTGACAAAGTCGTGCGGCCTTTGATCGGCCCCAACTGCCCGGCGAATTGTCCAAACCCGGGCAGCAGCGCCAGCACTTGCCCGTTCTCAGTCGCATCAATCTCTACTACACCAGACAATCGCGGATCACGCTCAAGTGCCTCCGCCCGTCCTTGAAATGTCATGCGTCCACCAGCACTCTCATTGGCAACCGATAATAATAGCCCGGAGTTGGCAATTCCGGTCGCCAGGATAGAAACCTGCACAGCGTTGGCAGCCGACAACGCGTCACCGTCGGGTCGCGCCCGCACATTGTTACCATCACCAAAGTAGCTACCACCGAACACGCCTAAGACGCGCGCCGCTGTCGCCGGATCAGGTGCTGCTAAATCGACGGTCATGTGCAAGGGCAGTTTAGCCCAATCCTTTAGTCCGCCATTCAAGGTCGCGGAAAATCGCGCCTGCGTTTGTCCCGCGATACCTTCGCCGTCGAGCACAAGTGCGTCCGCCGCGTCGTGTGCGCCAAGTGACGCCGAACCAGCGAGCTTAAAAGGTAGGACAACGCCTTGTCGCTCCGGCATCGGCCGCAACCCGGCAGGCACATCCATCAACTCTCCGAGCGAAAGTAATCCAGACCCATCGCTCGCCGCTGCCGACCAATGCAACTTGCCAGTCGAACGTCGCACGCCATCACGTTCCTCAACCGCCAAGGTGCCATCAAACGCCAACCGCGCACCGTCGTCTGTCATCCCCTGCATGCGCGCAATTTTCAGCTGCGAGCCAGTCGCTTCGACGTCAATGACAACATCACGAAACACACGGCCCGGCGTCACCAACATACCCGTACGGACCTTCAAAGTGAGATCCGGAGCAGTAATACCCGATTTGCCACTATCCGCGCCACGTCGCCCGAGCGACTGCATCAAATCGGCAATCGACAGTCGCTGCGGCAACAACGCTCGCGCATCAATCCGTGCGCCAGTGAGATCAATACTAAGTCGTCGCGCAGCATCGGGCTTGTCCCGCTCACTCCATGCATAAGTGACCGAGCCATCAACCACCGAAGCAGCAAATGTACCGGTCAGCTGCTGTACAGAGATTTGACCGCCATCAATCCGCAGCTTGCCATCAAGCGCAAATGCCCCATCGTGCGGCGGATCGATCACGACCGCGCCGCCGCTGGCCCAACCAGCCAAGCGCGCGGCGCTACCGCCTTTAAGGCGCGTAGCCCCGACAAACTGTAATGCACCACCCTGACGCGCAACACTGCCGATGAGCTCAACGCGGCTACCGCCTGGCAGTTGCATGCGAAGTTCGTCAACGATTGATGTTCGCCCATCGCTTGAAAGCTTAAGTAAAACCTCACCGATTTGATCGCGTCCAAAGTTGGCTTGCTGTAGATCGAGCCGCCACGTTGAACGCGGCAACCCTCTTTTGCCTCCACTATTATCAATGACTGCTCCCGCCGCAGGAGGTCCACTTGTCAATGGTAGTTCAGCCAACCGCTCGAACAAAGCTGCCGCGGGGCTTACCTGCGTGTCTGGTGCGATCCCCAAAATGGCATCGAGATCAAGCCAGGACGACGCGAGTTTTACGTCGAGATTGCCTTGATCGGCCCCTGTTCCGGCCCCTGTTCCGGCCCCGGTTCCTGTGCCAGTTCCCGCCCAACTCCAACGCGCCTGCCCAGTGATCGCCTGAGGCCGCGCGGCACTATCGAATGCGACTTCGATTTGGTCGAACGTCGCCGCCTTGGTATCGGCAATGAGTTCGGCCTTGATGTCGACGCGCACTGCCTCGCCTTTGTGTCGTTTGCTGCGCGGCAGCGGCGCCTGCATTGAAAACTGTCCCTCAAAGCGCGGCACGCCACCGAGATCTTTAAGCTGTCCTTCAACGCGCGACTGCACCGCACTAACGATCGATTTTAGCGTTGCCGCCAGTCGCACACTACCGTCTGCCTCAGGCGCGTTGGCCTGCAAGCGCACATCGAGCGCACTTTCGCCCGCCCCAGTCGTGCCGCGAAACTTATATGGCCCCCTTAAATCTGGTGCCGTCACTTCGCCGCCAATGTTCCCGACCTTGAGTCGCTCCGTCAGAGCATCTGGTTCAACAACCGTCAGCGTCCCATCTGTGATGATAATTTGCGCCAGTGTGATATTTGACGGTATGTAACTGCCAGCAACGCCGTCCGTGCCCGATCCGCCAGACTGGCCAATAGACTGCCCAACAGACTGCCAAGTCCCGCCGCCGCGCTGATCCAGCACGAGCCGAACAACCGGCTTCATCAACTCAATCTCGGTCGCCTCCAGCGCCCCTCGCAGCAAAGGCGAGATCGCCAATCGCGCCGACACGGTGTCGGCTTTAAACAATGGCAACCCGCTCGCCGATTGTGGATCGGCAATACGAACCTGCTCAATTCGGAACGATGGCGTTGGCAGAAGCCGCAGTCGCATATCTCCGCCAATGCGGAAGTCGCGGCCAAGCACACGCGAGGTCTCTTCTTCGATCACGCCGCGATATTGGTTCCAATCAACAAAATGGGGCACAGCAAACATTGCCCCCAGCACCACGACCAAAAGCGCGCCGAGCGCTGCCAGGAAGTTGTTCATGACTGCTCCTCGTGTTCGAGCACTACGGCCAAGACCGCTGCCCGCGTCGCCATTAGCGCCGATCGAACTATGAAGACGTCATCGAGTGTCATAACGATGTTCACGAATGTAATCATTCTGCAGTGCAATGCGGACAGCCAACCACCAGCAACACGACTGAAAAATCGTGCCAAAGGCGGACCCAACGAGAACCCATCCCGTTTATGCCACACTCGCGCTTCGGTTGAGTGCTAAATGTGCCCCTCAGGCGGAACATATTCGCCCAAAAGTGATAGCCGCCATCCAGTATACTAGACGAATCCTGGCTCAAGTCGTCAGCTGCTGTGGGCAATCCGTTCGTGTTGCGTTTCCAAGTCAGAGCGCAGGTGTATAAAGCTCCCATGAGCCAGAATCGAAATCCCCTCTCCCGCGCCATCGAGCCCGTACCTTCAGGCGGGACCGACGCTTCACAAGACACCCGCCCACTGTCCATTTCTGAACGCGCCCTGCGCGCATCCGCAGGCGTTGGCAATGCCCCTCCCTACATCGACGGTCTCAATCCCGAGCAGCAACAGGCCGTCGTCACACTCGATGGCCCTGTCTTGGTACTCGCTGGTGCCGGTACCGGTAAAACCCGGGTTCTGACCACCCGGATCGCCCACATTCTAGCGACGAATCGCGCCTATCCCTCGCAAGTCCTCGCCGTCACCTTCACCAACAAAGCCGCCCGCGAAATGAAAGAGCGCATCGGCAAGCTGATCGGTGGTGCAGTCGAAGGCATGCCCTGGCTCGGCACTTTTCACGCCATCGGTGTCAAGATTCTACGCCGTCATTCAGAGCTCGTCGGCCTCAAGTCCGGTTTCACAATCCTTGACACAGACGACCAAATTCGTCTGATGAAACAAGTGATTGAAGCCGACGGCCTGGATAAGGACCGCTGGCCCGCACGCCAATTGGCTAACCTCATTGATAGCTGGAAAAATCGCGGCCTCACCCCCGATATGGTCGCCCCCGGCGAGAGTTTCGCCTTCGGCAACGGCAAAGGTCAGAAGCTCTATGCCGACTACCAGCAACGCCTCAAAGACTTGAACGCCGTCGATTTTGGCGATCTTTTACTCGAGAATCTGCGGCTCTTCCGCCAGCACCCCGACGTGCTCACCGACTACCATCGCCGCTTCAAATTTATCCTCGTCGACGAGTACCAGGACACCAACACCGCCCAATACATGTGGTTACGGCTCTTGGCCCAAGGCTCCCCCAACGTCTGCTGCGTCGGCGACGACGACCAATCGATCTACGGTTGGCGCGGCGCCGAAGTGGACAACATCCTCCGCTTCGACAAAGACTTTCCCGGTGCGACCATCATCCGCCTCGAACGCAATTATCGCTCGACCGGCCATATCCTGGGCGCAGCCGCGGGCCTGATTTCGGCCAACAAAAGCCGCTTCGGCAAGACCCTCTTCACCGACGGCGATCTCGGCACCAAGGTCACGGTGACAGGCGTTTGGGACGACGAAGAAGAGGCCCGCATCATCGGCGAAGACATCGAGAAACTGCGTAAAGAGCGACACCCGCTCAATGAAATAGCCGTCCTCGTGCGTGCCTCGGCTCAGATGCGCGCCATCGAAGACCGTTTCATCACGCTGGGCATGCCTTATCGCGTCATTGGTGGCCCCCGCTTCTATGAGCGCCAGGAAATCAAGGATGCCATCGCGTACCTGGAAGTTGTCGCCAATCCTTCGAACGACTTGAAATTTGAGCGCATCGTCAACGTGCCCAAACGTGGCCTCGGTGATACCTCAATCAAAAAGGTTGTCGCCTACGCCCGCGCCCGCAGTATGCCGGTTTATTTCGCCGCTCGCGACATCGTCGGATCTGACGAATTGGGCGGCAAGGCCCGCAAATCACTGTACGACCTGCTCAATCAGTTCGAACGCTGGCGCGGCGAAATTGATCGCATAAAACACACCGAGCTCGGCGAGTTGATCCTCGACGAAAGCGGTTACACCGCCATGTGGCAGGCCGACAAGAGCCCGCAAGCCCAATCGCGCCTCGAAAACTTGAAGGAGTTGATCCGCTTCATGGATCAATTCGATAGCCTTGCCGGCTTCCTCGAACACGTCTCGCTCGTCATGGACGCCGAAGCAGGCGATGACGGCGACCGCGTCTCGCTCATGACCTTACACGCCGCCAAAGGTCTCGAATTCGGCACCGTATTTTTGCCTGGTTGGGAAGAAGGCTTGTTCCCTCACCAGCGCGCCCTCGATGAATCAGGCGTCTCCGGCCTCGAGGAAGAGCGCCGTCTTGCTTATGTTGGTATTACCCGCGGCAAGAAAAGCGTGCGCCTATCGTTCGCTCAAAATCGTCGCATGCGCGGCCTTTACCAGTCCGCCATACCTTCGCGCTTTATTGACGAACTCCCCGACAATCACGTCGCCGTCATTGAAGCCAAAAGCCCATATGGTGGTGCCCATCAACAATTCGGTGGCGCCGGTGCCTTCGGGGGCTCCTTTGGCCGCCCCAATCCCTACGGCAAGAGCCGTTTTGACGACGACGCCCCCTCTACCTATCGCCCCCAATCCTCGACCGCGTATGACACACCCGGCTGGAAACGTGCCGAAGCCAATTGGAAAGGCAAATCCGAAGCCGCCGCCGCCAAGCGCAAAGTCCCCCTCCAGATCGAGGGCGAACTTGTCGCTTCATCGAGTTCACAAGGCGCAGGTTACAAAAAAGGCGAACGCGTCACCCATCAAAAGTTCGGCGCGGGCACGGTCGCCGAAGTTGACGGCAACAAGCTCACTATTGACTTCGACGATCCAGATGCGGGCCGCAAACGCGTTGTCGATAGCTTTGTCGATCCAGAGGTGCCATTTTAGACGTATCGAGCCAAAGTCGAACCCGGTGCGTTAGCGATAAGTAATTGCTTTGCAATGAATTTCAATCTTTGCCGCCGCCCGCCGCTCGACAACGTCAAACCTGCCCGCGTATGACTGTGCCGATGGGCATAGCCTCTCAGCAGATCTTGCCGACAAAACTCGGCCATCGTCGGTTGTCAGGCTGGTCCAGAAGTAGGGGAGGTGGGTAATATGGCAGCGGACGCAAAAGCAATGGATACAGAGGCCGCGCCGCGTGGTTTCTTCGCTCGCCTTCGTGGGGCCGACGCGCCCGCTGCTGCAGCACCGATCGAAATGGAGGAGGGCGATGTGTTTTCTCGCGATAAAGAAAAATTCATCCCCCTGACTCGCCACGCCTTGATCGACCGACTGACCGCACCCAACCTCTGGCACGGCAACGACGCCGCCCATTGCCGCCGCTTCTTCAACTACCTGCAATTTTGGCGCTCAAATTCCTACACCGTACGCTTAGCCGACCTCGAGCAAACCTATGAGCCGTTCTCCCCCGACAGTGACCTGCTGATCACCCGCGCCTTCACACCCGAAGAGCGTTCCACGATGCAACATCGCTTGGTCGCCGACACGCGCACCATACTCGAACAAGCCAACTACACCGCCATCGACCCGACCGACATTGCGCTGATCATGACCAAGGAGAGCCATTACGGCCTCGATCTCGAACTCGACATGAAAGCATTCGAGGAAATTCTCATCTATTATCGCGGTTCCAGCACACGCACTGCAAGCCGTCGCTCCAAAAAGAAATTTTATCTGAAGCAGGAAGAATTTGAACTGCCGATCTTCCGCCGCCTCTTCCTCTTATTCAAATTGAAGCCCATCGATGTTCGCGCCAAAGAAGTGATGGTCGAAGAACACGTCAGTCGCGAAGAAGCCGACAAGCTCGTGCGTAAACGCCGTGGCATGTTGCCGCCGCAAATCAGCGATAATTACGTTTACATGAAGCTGTTCAAGAATATCCCGCGTGCCGACATTGAGATGATTTTCCCCAACACGCGCATTCGTTTCCGCATGAAGGATAAGCTCAAGTTCGGCGTCACGGCTGGTGGTGGCGTAGGCATGGGCGTGATCGGCACCGCGACCAAAATCGCCGCCGCCACAACCCCAATCGGTATGGCTGGAGCGGTTATGGCGCTGGGTGGCATCGCCGCACGACAGGCCACCAGCTTCCTCAATCAGCGCAACAAATACATGGTCACGATGGCCCAAAATTTATACTTTCACGCCCTCGCCGACAATCGCGGGGTGTTGACGCTACTCGCCGACCGCGCCGCAGAAGAAGACGTAAAAGAGGAATTCCTACTTTATTGCATGCTCGCTAAAACCCGTTGCAACGTGCGCGATCTTGAACAAATTGATCACGCCATCGAACGCTGGCTGAAAACGTCGTTTGAAGCAGACGCCAACTACGACGTGGACGACGCCCTTAAGCGTCTCATCGCCGATGGCATAGTCACTCAGTTGCCCGATGGAACGCTGGAAACACTATCGCCCGCCGCAGCCTGTGAGCGTATCGACCATATCTGGGATAATTTCCTCAATCACCTCCCCGGCTTGCATCACGAAGGCCACGAGGCCGATCCCGATGACGAGCAGTTAGCGAAAGCCTGATGCTACAAACCAAAGTTCGAATTTTACTACCGAGCCTCGATCAGGCCCGCACCGTCAACGCCGTGCTCGGAGAAGCCTTCGAGCCCGCGCCGCTCGCTGTCACCATGTTCGAGCACGGCCCGACCAATCACCTCGTCGAAGCCTATTTCGAACAGCGGCCCAATCTGGCAGCGTTGCAGGCAGCATTCGCCGATGCAGGCGAAACCGCGCCACTGTCAATCACCATCGAAGACGTACCTGATGAAAACTGGGTTTCAATTTCACAAGCCGCGTTGCCGCCCGTCGAAGCCGGCCGCTATGTCATTCACGGCAGTCACGACAACGCTCGCGTCGGTGCGCGCCCCAATGGTCTCTGCATCGATGCCGGTGAAGCCTTCGGCACGGCGCACCACGCAACCACACTTGGTTGTCTGCTGGCAATTGATCGCCTGACCCGCAATCGCAATTACAAAGGCGTGCTCGACCTCGGCACCGGCTCAGGCGTCCTCGCCATCGCAGCATCCTATGCCCTACCGCACGCTCGCGTTGTCGCATCAGATAATGATGCCATTGCTGTCGACGTTGCCCGCGCCAATGCCCGCGTCAACGGTGCGGCCAATCGTGTATCATTCGCGGTTGCTCAGGGCTTTGACCACGCATCGCTTCGATGTGCGCAAAGCTACGATTTGATCATCGCCAATATTCTCGCCAACCCGCTCATCCGCCTCGCCCCTAAGATGCGCCGCGCGATAAAACCCGGCGGCCAAGTCGTGCTCTCAGGGCTTCTAATCACTCAAGCCGCCGAAGTCTTCGCCGCTTACCGCGCCCAAAATTTCGCATTGACCAATCGCCAAGACCTGACCGGCTGGTCCATCCTCACCCTCACCGCGCGATAGATATTGCGCAGCTTTCCCTCCCCCTTGATGGGGGAGGCGCCACAACAAAGGTATTCGCCAAGCATTCAGCGCAGGAGGGGGTGAAAACACGGCGCGAGATCGATTGGCGCAAAGCTAATAGCGTCCTCACCCACCCTGCAATTTCGCACGCAGCGGACTCGCCGGATACACGCCAAGAACCCGTAGTTCGTCCGAGAAATACTCCAATTCCTCAAGCGCACGCTTAACCGGCAAGTCGTCGGGGTGTCCCTCAATGTCCGCGAGGAACATCGTCGCGGTAAACTGCCCGCCCACCATATAACTCTCAAGCTTGGTCATGTTCACGCCATTGGTCGCAAACCCGCCCATGGCTTTGTAGAGCGCGGCCGGAATATTGCGCACGCGAAAAACAAACGTCGTCATAATGGGCCCATTACCGCGTTTCGCGTTCACTTGATCGCGCGACAATACGACAAATCGCGTCGTATTGTGTTTTTCGTCTTCAACGTCCTCGGCAAGTATGTCGAGATGATATACCTCTGCAGCCAACCTCGGCGCAAACGCCGCCTTGGTAGGGTCTTTCCATTCCGAAACCTGTCGCGCAGCGCCAGCCGTGTCGCCTGCCACATGCGGCTTCAATCCGAGCTTGCGAATGATCTTCCGGCACTGCCCGAGCGCATGTACGTGGCTGTAGACGTCTGTGATCTGCTTTAGCTTAACGCCTTTGAGCGCCATCAACTGAAACCGGATCGGTAGGAAGTGCTCGCCGATGATATGCAGCCCCGATGCTGGCAACATATGGTGGATGTCCGCCACGCGCCCCGCCAGAGAGTTCTCAATCGGTATCATCGCAAGGTCGCAGTCACCGCCCTTCACCGCCGCAAGCGCGTCCTCAAACGCCGCACACGGCACCGGCTCCATGCTCGGAAATACTTCCCCGCACGCAATCTCCGAGTTCGCCCCTCGCTCCCCCTGATAGGAAATGCGTCCCTTGCTGGACCTAGCCTTACCCGACGCTGGTTTTGCTTTTTGCGATGACATGAAATGAACGTTGAACTCCGTAATAATTTGTAATCGCCGCGCTCCCCTCTGGCGCGGGTCGATCCCCCTCCCCCTCGCGGGGAGGGGTTAGGGG
>JABFRJ010000188.1 GCA_013141255.1 Hyphomicrobiaceae bacterium | reverse complement strand
CTTGAGTGTTTTCCCCGCGTCGTTAGCAGCGGCTACTGGTTGAATTTTATAAAGCCTATAAGTTTCTCTTTTACGGCGGCCATGGTTGGCAACCTGCCTTGTGCCAACTGTTCCTCAACGTAGGTAAGCCACATCACCGTTATCCGGTTCTTCGTGCGCGATTCCCCTTGGGCGAGGTAGTTGTTTGCTACCACCACGTCTCGTTTGGTGGGGCCGCGCTTGCCTGCGTAATACGTCAAGCCTACGTCGTCTTTTTCCGCATCACAGCGCTCTAGGATAAGTTGCGGGCCTGTCTTTTGTTCTGTGGATGCAAACAGCAGTTTGTTTTCCATGTCCATGAAGAAACTTCGTGCCGATTGGCTGCTGCCATCGTAGTCGGAACATAAAGTGCAGAGCTTCAAAACCTCGCGGTACGAGTTCCTTATCGAGCCGCGAATTTCGGCTGCGATTTCCTTGAACTCATCAAGGGCGTCGGGCTCGCCCTGGTTCATTAGCCGCTCCTTATCGATATAAAATCCCTTGGTTGCTATCTGGAACAGCTTATCAGTGGCCCAGACGCGGAACATTGTTCCTTGCACAGAGCCAACTCGAAACCCAACCGATATCAAAGCATTAAGGTCGTAAAATCTAGTGGGATATTGCTTCCCATCGCGGCCAGTATGTAAGGATTCCTTACATACTGCCTGCTCCGGCAATTCGCCTTCGGCAAATATATTCTTGAGATGCATGGAGATATTTTGTGGCGTCACGTCAAACATCGAAGCCATTTGACCTTGCGAGGCCCAGAATCGGCTGCCTTCAAACCTCAAATCAGTTCGCGGCCCATCCTTGGTTTGATAAATCAGGAACCTATGCCCAGTGTCATCTTCGGTTAGCGGTACCAGATCATGCTTGGGTATTTCGGAAATTTCCTTTGGTTTCACTTGCGCAAAGCGCCCAAGCGCCTCATTGAAATCCATGTCAATCTTTAGCGGCTTCTCATACTTGGTTGGCCGTTTTGCCATGCGTCAGCACCTTGTAGGTCAGTCGTCCTTCGACGCGCCCCAATAGGTCGTTTACGCGATCACCCTCGCCCATTGCACGTCGGTTGTATCGGTAGCACATCTCCCCAAGGTAAGCATCCAAATGCTTAGCAGAAACATGGTGATGAATGCCGTACACTTGCCGTTTAAATAGGCTCCATGCGCCTTCCAGGGTGTTGATATGACAGTTGATGTCTTTGACGTATTCTCCAGCGCTGTGATTGACGCTGCCGACCGGATACATGCCATGCAGGCTCTTATAGACCGGCGCATCATCTGTCATCAGCCGAGCACCTTTCTTTACGTTGTCCAACACACGACCGCGCACCATGCGAGTTTGCAAATTGCTGATAGACTTCGCACGCAACTCACCGCCGCGCTCTAGCATGCCAAAAACGACAGTCTTTCCAACTCTGCCACCCGCCAATTTATTGCGCTTTTTCTTGTGTTTGTTGGACTCTTTTCCACCGATCAGCGTTTCATCCAATTCAACCGTTCCTTCTAAAGGGCGGTTGAATGACTTCGTTCTGGCGGCGTGACGGAGGCGGTGAAGCACGAACCATGCCGATTTTTGCGTGATCTTGAGGTCTTTTGCTAGCTGCGTACTGGCGATCCCCTTTTTATGCGACGTGATCAGCCAAATTGTCGCGAACCACTTGCGGAGAGGTAATTTGGTATCAGCAAAGATCGTCCCAACCTTGATGGAAAAGCGCTGACGGCAGTCATGGCACTTATGAGTTTTCTTGTCCGAGAAGTGCATTACCCGTTTGGAATTGCAGTAGGGGCAAAATGCGCCATCTTTCCACCGGATGGCGCGAAGATGGTCGATAGCAGCCTGTTCATCGGGGAACACCTCGAAGAAATCATACAAGCTGGTAATCGCACGCATCGTCATAGCCAAGCCTCCATTCGGGTAGAATATGGCATGGAAACCAGATTGGGTCAATCACGTATATAATTACCCGCAATGCAATTCGCCTTGACATATAAAGATATGTTTATATGGTCCAGAAAAATTGTTTGTGGGTGACATGCTCTCTAGTTCAGACCTCGTTATGGCCTTGAAGGCAGCTGCGGAGCCCACGCGGCTGCGCATATTGGCGTTGCTGGCTGAAGGTGAGCTGAACGTCAAAGACCTGACGCGGATATTGGGGCAGAGCCAGCCGCGTATTAGTCGTCACCTCAAATTGTTGGCAGAAGCGGGGCTGGTTGAGCGGTCTCGCGAGGGGAGTTGGGTCTATTTCCGATTGCCTGTCGCGCCGATGCCGGCGGCCAATCCGTTGCGCGTGCCGGAGACGCTGGCGGCGCGGTTGCTTGGCGCGTTGGCGTCGGACGATGCGGTGTTGGTGCGCGACCGGCAGCGGGCGGAGGCTGTGAAGCGAGAGCGCGAGGAGGCCGCGCAGACGTACTTTGAAAGCCAGGCTGGGGACTGGGATCGCATTCGCGTATTGCATGTCGAGGACGCGAAGGTCGAACGCGCTATGCGCGAGACGCTAGGGGCGGGGCCATTTGAAATGCTGGTCGATCTGGGAACGGGCACCGGGCGAATATTGGAATTGTTTCAAGATCAATATCGACGCGGCATCGGGCTTGATCTCAATCCGGCAATGTTGGCCTACGCGCGTACCAAGCTCGATCGCGGTGGCGTCGGACATGCGCAAGTGCGGCAGGGCGACATTTACGATGTGCCGTTCGACGATGGCGTGGCGCAGGCGGTCATCATTCACCAGATCCTGCACTTCCTTGTCGATCCAGCCCGAGCCGTGATGGAAGCGGCGCGCATCGTGGCGCCGGGCGGGCAATTGTTGATTGTCGATTTTGCGCCGCATGAGCTGGAGTTTCTGCGTGAGGCGCACGCTCATGAGCGGCTTGGGTTCTCGCGCCAAGTGGTGTCGCAGTGGCTCGCAGATGCCGGGCTTGATGTGGAAAAGACGCTTGATCTGGCGCCTGAGCGGAGCGCGGTGGGCGACCGACTGACGGTGTCACTGTGGCTCGCACGCCGACCCGGCGTGGGGCAAATTTCGTATACAACAACTGCGTCCAAAGTTTTTGAAAGGACCGCGTAAGATGAATTCAAATACGCCTCGCAAGAGCCGGTTGGTGGGCTCGGGTGAAATCGATGTCTCGTTCGAATTTTTTCCACCGAAAACGGACAAAATGGAAGAGGCTTTGTGGTCGGCAATCCGACGGCTTGAACCACTGGGGCCGGAGTTTGTGTCAGTAACCTACGGCGCGGGCGGGTCGACGCGTGAGCGGACGCATACAACTGTGTCGCGCATCGTCAAAGAGACAACGCTGAAGCCAGCGGCGCACCTGACGTGCGTTGGGGCGACGCGGGACGAAGTGGACGCTGTTG
>JABFRJ010000046.1 GCA_013141255.1 Hyphomicrobiaceae bacterium | reverse complement strand
CTGCTTCTCGAGCCGCACCACTATCGAACTATCGAGGCTATGCACCGGCAACGAGCACGCGCTGTCACCCGAGTGAATGCCGGCCTCTTCGATGTGCTCCATTATTCCGGCGACATACACGTCCTTGCCGTCGCACAAGCAATCAACGTCCACTTCGATGGCGCCCGTCAAATACCGATCTACCAACAACGGCCGCTTGGCGTTGACAATCAATTCAGATGGACGGTCAAGTGTCGCAGACAGATTTGCGATGTACCGATCCACACCCGCGCTATCGGCAACGATCTCCATACCGCGACCGCCCAGCACATACGACGGACGGATCACCACCGGATAGCCCAGGCGTTCCGCTACCACACGCGCTTCACCCACAGTCCGCGCAATGCCGCTCTCTGGTTGCTTCAAACCGAGCTTCTCAATCAGCAGATTGAACCGGTCGCGATCCTCCGCCAAATCGATGGCATCAGGCGAGGTCCCAAGAATCGGCACGCCAGCCGCTTCCAACGCGTGCGCGAGCTTCAGTGGCGTCTGTCCGCCAAACTGCACGATCACGCCCTTGAGCGTACCCTTTTGCTTTTCCGTCGTGACAATTTCGAGCACGTCTTCCGCTGTCAGCGGCTCGAAGTATAGTCGATCCGACGTGTCATAGTCAGTCGAAACGGTCTCGGGGTTACAGTTGACCATGATGGTCTCGTAGCCAGCCGCCGTCAGCGCAAAACACGCGTGACAACAGCAATAGTCGAACTCGATCCCCTGCCCGATCCGATTCGGACCACCACCAAGAATCATAATCTTCTGCTTATCGGATGGACGCGCCTCGTCGCCCTCAATGCCAGCAATCGGCCGCTCGTAGGTCGAATACATGTAGGCCGTCGGCGCTGCGAATTCCGCCGCGCACGTATCGATGCGCTTGAACACCGGTCGCACGCCGAGCCGCAATCGCTCCGCCCGCACGTCTGCTTCCGATTGCTTGCTCAGTTTTGCCAAGCGCGCATCCGAAAAGCCCATCGCCTTCAGCCCGCGTAACAACTCCACCGACTTCGGCAAGCCATGCGCGATCACACGCGCTTCCATGTCGATGATTTCCTGCATCCGCGCCAGAAACCAAGGGTCAATCTTGCAATAGGAATGAATTTCCTCGTGGCTGAGCCCAAGCCGCATCGCCTGCGCCACTTTCAACAAGCGATCTGATGTCGGACGCCCAATCGCCGCACGAATAATGTTCTTATCGTCGCCTTCACCCAATCCCTCAAAGGCAATTTCATCAAGCCCCGTCAGCCCCGTCTCAAGCCCTCGCAACGCTTTCTGCAAACTCTCGTGGAACGTGCGGCCAATGGCCATCACTTCGCCCACCGACTTCATCGCCGTCGTCAGCGTCGTATCGGCGCCCGGAAATTTCTCAAAGGCAAAACGTGGAATTTTTGTCACGACGTAATCGATTGTCGGCTCGAACGACGCAGGCGTCGCACCACCCGTAATATCATTCTCGATTTCATCCAGCGTATAACCAACAGCCAACTTCGCCGCCACCTTGGCAATCGGGAAGCCCGTTGCTTTTGAAGCCAGTGCCGACGACCGCGACACACGCGGATTCATCTCGATGACAACCAAGCGTCCGTCAGCCGGATTGACCGCGAATTGTACATTCGATCCGCCGGTTTCCACACCAATCTCGCGCAAAACAGCCAACGAGGCGTTGCGCATCATCTGGTATTCTTTGTCCGTCAGCGTCAGCGCCGGTGCCACAGTGATGCTGTCGCCGGTATGCACGCCCATCGGATCGATGTTTTCGATCGAACAGACGATGATGCAGTTGTCCGCTTTATCGCGAACCACTTCCATCTCGAACTCTTTCCAACCGAGCACGCTTTCTTCGATCAAAACCTGGCTCGTCGGCGAGGCGTCAAGCCCGCTCTCGACGATGGCAAAAAATTCTTCTCGGTTATAAGCGATCCCGCCACCCGTCCCGCCCATTGTGAACGACGGACGAATGATCGCGGGCAAACCAATTTCTTCAAGCGCCTTCACCGCCTCACGGCGATCATGCGCCATGGCAGACTTCGGCGTTTCCAATCCAATCTTGGTCATCGCCTCGCGGAACCGTTGCCGATCCTCCGCTTTGTCGATGGCGTCAGCATTGGCGCCGATCAACTCGACGTCATACTTTTCAAGCGTGCCGTCTTTCGCCAGCGCCAGCGCTGTATTCAGCGCGGTCTGCCCGCCCATCGTCGGCAGCACCACCAGCTTCTCGTTGGGTCGCTCCGCCCGTTCCCGCGCGATGATCTTCGCCACAATTTCGGGCGTGATCGGCTCGATGTAGGTCGCGTCGGCCAACTCCGGATCGGTCATGATCGTGGCCGGGTTGGAGTTGACGAGGATGATGCGATACCCCTCGGCCTTCAGCGCTTTACACGCTTGCGTGCCGGAGTAATCAAATTCGCAGGCCTGCCCGATGACGATAGGGCCTGCACCAATGATGAGAATGGATTTGATGTCTGTGCGTTTGGTCATTAAAAAAAGCTGCATAGTGCAGCGCAGCAGCTTTGGCTAGGGGCATCCATCGGCTGAACCCCGTTCGCTCGCAGCGCCCTGTAAAATCATGTGCGAAACTTGGCTCCCATGCCCCTCACAGCAGACCCGCAAGTCAAATCACAGCAATGAGTCACAAGCTGCACACGTGTCACGCGCAAACACCGGAACCTCAATCATCCTACTAATCCGACCAAAGACGGTGCCCGATTGTTAGGCAGCGTTCATCTCCGCTGTGCAATGGTTAATCGCGTGCAAAAAGTCGCGCGCACCATCTCAAGGAGTTCCCTCATGTTGAAAACAACCCTGCGTACCCTGGTCGCCGTCTCGGCCTTGGCCATGGCCGGTTCCGCCTTCGCTCAGAAAGCCGAAATTGGCAGCTCCGCAGAAGCCAAAGCGATGCTCGAAAAAGCCGTCGCCGCCGTCAAAGGCGATAAAGCCAAAGCGCTCACCGCATTCAATGCAGGCACCGATGGCTTCAAAGACCGCGACCTCTATCCCTTCTGCGGCAACGCCAGTGACGGCCAGATGGTCGCTCATCCCAGCGAAGCCATCCGCAAGCTGAAGCTGTCCGACATCAAGGACAAGAACAACTTCGCCCTCGGCGCCGAAATGGTCAAAGTCGCCAAGGAAGGCGCCATCGCCGAAGTCGCTTACGTCTGGCCGAAGCCATCAGGCGGCGACCCCGTCGCCAAAGTCAGCTACGTCACCAAAGCTGGCGATCTCATCTGCGGCGTCGGCTACTACAAATAAGCGCCACACTTGAAAACGAAGGGCCGGGCGGCAACACTCGGCCTTTCTTTGATCAATTCAAACCGGCTCCAAACCGAGCCGCACGCGCTCAGCGTTCAACTCTGCTT
>JABFRJ010000109.1 GCA_013141255.1 Hyphomicrobiaceae bacterium | reverse complement strand
GTCTTGCTCGGCGACGAACGCGATAGCCCACGCGGCCGCATCTATTTGATCAAGGATATGTTTGAACGTGGCCGCGACGCCTCCGACGAAGTCCGCCATCACGTCGACCGCTGCCTCTCCTGCCTTTCCTGCATGACCACCTGCCCCGGCGGCGTCGACTACATGCACCTTGTTGATCACGCACGCGCCCACATCCACGAAACCGGTCATCGCACACTCAAAGACCGCGCCCTCCGCTCACTTCTTGCAGCCATTCTGCCCTACCCCGAGCGCTTCCGCATGGCGCTCAAACTGGTGCCCTTCGGCCAACCCTTCAAAGGCCTGATGCAACGTGTCGGCCTCAAGGAAATGGCCGCCATGCTCGACCTCGCACCCAAATCTCCCCTGACAAAGTCCGCGACCTTCGAAGGCCCCGGCACCGCAGCCACCCACGGCGAGCGCCGCAAACGCGTACTCATGCTCGCCGGTTGCGCCCAGCAGGTTCTCCGGCCCGACATAAACGACGCCACCATCCGCTTGCTCGCGCGCTCCGGCGTCGATGTCGAAGTCTCAGCCGGCGCCGGATGCTGCGGCGCGCTCACCCATCACATGGGGCGTGAACAATCCGCAATTCAATTCGCCAAGGCCAACGTCGACGCTTGGTGGAAGTCGATGACCAAATCTCCGGTCGACGCCATCATCATCAACGCCTCGGGTTGCGGCACCACAGTCAAAGACTACGGCCATCTTTTAAAGCACGCGGGCGGCGACTACGCCGAACGCGCAGAGAAGATCGCTAGCCTCACGCGCGACGTCACCGAATTCATGACCGAATTCGATTTAGGCCCCGCCCAGCGCTGGTCATCACTTCGCATCGCCTACCATTCCGCCTGCTCCATGCAGCATGGTCAGCGCATTACCGACGAACCAAAAGCGCTGCTAAAACGCGCCGGGTTCTCGGTCGTCGACATCCCCGAAGCGCACATCTGCTGCGGCTCGGCCGGCACCTACAATATTCTCCAACCCGACATCGCCAATGAACTCCGCGCCCGCAAAGTCGGCAACATTAAATCTGTCCGCCCCGACATCATCGCGGCCGGCAATCTAGGCTGCATCACCCAAATCGGCCTCGGTACAGACATCCCCATCATCCACACCGTCGAGCTGCTCGATTGGGCTTACGGCGGTCCCGTTCCGCGCGGCCTCGAAAAGTATGCCAAGCTGACGACAGATGTTCCAGGCTCGGGGCAAGCTAGCAACAGCAAAACTGTCGACAGCTACATCACTCCACAATGACAGCGCCACATCACCTTTGCCATCATCTATGACTAACACCAACCATGACAATCGCCACAACACCGGCCCCTTCGACATCATCGGCGATGTCCACGGTTGCGGCGATGAACTCGAAGAACTGCTCGCGCGCCTCGGCTGGCATATCGAACTGCGCGGCCAAGGCGAGAAACGTCGCGTCGACGTCATCACTCCGGGACCTAACCGCATTATTTTCGTCGGCGACCTCGTCGACCGCGGCCCACGCTCGCCTGATGTACTGCGCATCGTCATGACGTTGGTCGACAGTGGCCGCGCCCTCTGCGTCCCCGGCAACCACGACGACAAATTCATTCGCTGGCTCAAGGGCAATCCCGTCAAGCTCGCCCACGGCCTCGAAGCCACCACCACCCAGATGGCGGCTGAACCGCAAACTTTTCATAAATCCGTTCAGCAGTTTCTCACCCACCTCCCACCATACCTGTGGCTCGACGACGGAAAACTCGTCGTCGCTCACGCCGGCATAATGGGCAACATGATCGGCCACACCTCCGACCGCATCCGCAGCTTCTGCCTCTACGGTGATACAGACGGCAAGACCGACGAAAACGGCTTGTCCGTGCGCTACAATTGGGCCGCGCTCTATCACGGCCTTTCGCTTATTGTGTACGGCCACACACCCGTCGCCGAACCAACCAGCGTCCACAACACTCTCTGCATCGACACCGGCTGCTGCTTCGGCGGCGCTCTCACAGCATTGCGTTATCCCGACCACACATTCGTAACGGTGCCCGCGCGCAAAACATACGCCACCCGCGCCCGCCCTTTCGGCCTGCCACCTGCACGCGCACCTTAACCGCTACCGCGCCTCAAATCGCGCCAACATCGGCGTCCGCAATTTTGGCACCAAATCAGCGTGTCCAGGATGCACCGTCGACGTAAGCCCGTGGGCGTCGTGCAACCAGCGCCCGTCATTGGCCCAACCAATCACACCATCCTTGAGTGAATGTACGCTCCGCGCGCCTGCCATCACCAGTTCGCGCTCAACCACCGCAACAAAAGCCCCACTATGCACCCCAGCCGTACAATAGAATACGACCACGCGATCCTGCATTGCGCCACCGTACTGTGCTACAAAAGCCTCGGCGGTCAGCTCAGCATTCACATGCACAGCCCTCGGCAAATGGCTGACAGCAAACTCCGCAGCACTCCGAAGATCAAAAATCACCACGTTCGTAAAACGGCGATTGAGCAACTGCGCAACCGTCCCCGCACGCAACTCATGATGACGAGGCTTCGCAACCACACCTGCTATCGTGAATGGTTCAGATCGCGCAACGAACGAGCGCTGACCTCGAGATTTGTCGACCAACGTAAGACCGCCGACAATTAGCCCCAACGCAACACCAAACGACCACATGCGTGGCATATTCATCAATTGAGCCATAACGGCCTCCAAAAATACGCAACCAAAAACGCAGTCAATAAAATTGATCAGTAACAAGCCTATGCTAGGCATCCAAATCAGCGGCGTCTAGCGATTCCAGTACCTATAAAAACTACAAATGGTGCCGCCTTTGCCGCAAAGCGCAAGCAATCCTGTTGCGTTCATCGCACGCGGCAGCACGGAATGCAGCTTCCGCACCAAAAACCTTGTCCACAGACCTCTCGTCACGCCTTCATTGCGCTTCCCAGCGATGCTAGAGGAAACAGCAACGAATCTCACACAGCCTTTGCCCCGAAAAACGAGCCTGAAGGACCTGACCATGGACAAGATCAACGCCCGCATCGCCGCCGAGCTTGGCGTCCAGGTTTCCCAGGTCAACGCCACCGTCGAACTCCTCGCCGAAGGCGCGACCGTCCCCTTCATCGCCCGCTACCGCAAAGAAAAAACCGGCGGCCTCGACGACACACAATTGCGCAAACTCAATGAGCGCCTCGAGTATCTTCGCGATCTCGAAGATCGCCGCTCAACCGTACTGAAGTCCATCGACGAGCAGGGAAAAATGACGCCCGAGCTCAAGCGCTCCATTCTCGATGCCGACAACAAAGTGGCGCTCGAAGACATTTACGCACCCTACAAACCAAAGCGCCGCACCAAAGCGCAAATCGCGCGTGAAGCCGGCCTTGAACCACTG
>JABFRJ010000002.1 GCA_013141255.1 Hyphomicrobiaceae bacterium | reverse complement strand
GTTGGTTGGACCCAGGCTGGTCCTCGTGCTGGGGTGGGGCTAGTTGGGCATATAGCGACAAACGTAATTCTGGCGTTCGTGCTGATGTCGTTGATGATGGTGGGAGACAAACCTAGCAGCCGACGCTGGCGGGTGCTTGGTTGGGTTGGGGCTCTCTGGTTGACCGTTCTAGCACTCGTAGAAATTGCTCATTTGTAGGCTGATAGATCGTTGGCGTTTAGACATTGTTAAGCATACCCACTTGGCACACGCTTTGCTCGTGTAACGGCAGATGATTAACTTCTGCTGAGTCCTGTGCCACACATGTCAACTTCTATTAGGTTGTTTTCGGAAATTTCCAAGCCGCAGCGAGGCGGTGTTCCGTTCTGGAGCGCGGGGTCGCTTGCACCTCGTCAGATTGGAGCGGCTAGTGGACGCTTTGCTGAGCCGGTTTTTGACGTGTTGACCACGGTCGATGCTTTTGAAGCTCTGCGGACGGACTGGAATGATCTTTATGCGCGAGCTGGGGCCACGACGCAGCCCTTTCAGCGCTTTGGGTGGCTTAAGCATTGGGCTGATATGTATCTCGGACAGCACGATCGATTGTTGGTCGTGACTGTCCGGCAAAATGGCGTGTTGGTGGCTGCATTACCGCTGGTCGTAGAACGTATTCTTGGGTTGCGGCAGCTGTCCTTCATGGGCGCGCCGGTCTCGCAGTATGGCGACGCGCTGGCGATTGAAGGTGCTGAGCGCTTGTCGCTGTTGCGGCAGGCATGGGGACGAGCGCTTGATGCGGCAAAGCCTGATCTGGTTCGGCTGGTCAAAGTGCGCGAAGATGCAGCTATTGCACCGCTGCTTAAATCCGTAGGTGCGATTGAAACTTCGTTTGAGGAAGCTCCGTTTATTGATCTCGGCTCGTACGAGTCGTTTGAGGCTTATCAAAAGAGCCGGTCGGCGAAGTACATAAAAAACGTGCGTCGGCTTTGGCGACGTCTTGATGAGCGTGGAGCGAGCGCAGTCGCTTGGGACTTGCGTGGGGCGGCGGGTTATGACGCGGCACTTGCGGCTGTGACACTCAAGCGATCGTGGCTTGCATCGCGTGGGCTTTTTTCGAAAGCATTTGCAGCGGATCGGTTTGCCCAGTTTTTTGCATCAGCTGCGCGAATTGCGTCGCTTGAGACGGGTGTGTCCACCTCGCTGCTGACATCGCGGGGGGAGATTGCCAACGCGACTGTTACTGTCTCGGACGGCCGGCGGCTTGCTCTACATATACTTGGATATAGCTTAAAGTTTGAAAAATCGGCGGTTGGTGTACTGCACACAGAAGCATTAGTGCGGCATGCATTTGCGACCGGTGTTGAGACCGTCGATTTCCTTGCGCCGCGTCATGAGTACAAGGATACGTGGGCTGATGGTGCTGTGCGTGTGAGCGACTTTGCGGTTCCGATTTCTCTTGGTGGCCAGATTTATGTGAAGGCGTATCTTGCGTTGCTGCGCGAGCATATCAAAGCGGTGATGGCAGAACTTCCGCCTATCGCCGTGCGGCTGCTTAGCAGACTGCAGCGTGCAATTTCTTAGGCATTGTCTCGGGTGGTTTTGTCAATTGTTAGGTGGCGGCGGGCTTCGGCGGCGGTCTCGTAGATGTGTGGCGCGAGACCACGTTGGGTAAGACCCTCGCCGAGTTTCATGCGGAGAAAACCTGATGTCGCGTAGCGCGTTACGTCGGCGTAGTAAGTTTTAACTAGTGCGCTAATCATGTTTGAAAACTCGTCGAAGACTTCGGGTTCTACACTAAAATTATTGTAATTGACGATACCGTAGACCTTGTGCCCGAGCGGCGCGACATGACTTTCGATGGCTTGTTTTATGTTGGCGATGTCGTCGCGTGATCGCACATTGAGACGCTCGAAGTTAACGAAGAATAGATTCGCGGCGGCGTCATAAGCCAAGCGATGTTCAAAGGGTACGGCAAGCATGTGGTCTCGTAGTCCCATGACAGTCTGCGAGAAGATGCGAGCGTCCATTATTTTTGGTGCTTTGATGATGGGTTTGAAATCCATATGAGCGAGAATATCGCGATCGACGTCGATGCCGGGCGCGATTTCGAGCAATTCCAGTCCTTGCGGTGTCAATGCGAAGACGCAGCGTTCAGTGACATAGAGCACAGGTTGCTGCCGTTTGATGGCGTAGGCGCCTGAGAAGGTGCGGTGTTCGACGGCGCGGACAAACTTGCGCGAGCGGCCTTCGACGTGGATTTCGAGTTTGCCATCATGAATGCCGATGTCTAGGCCACCTGCTGTGAAGGTGCCGGCGAACACGACTTTTTTGGCGTTTTGCGAGATGTTGATGAAACCGCCAGCGCCTGCAAGGCGGGGACCAAACTTGGAGACGTTGAGGTTGCCTTCGATGTCGACCTGGGCCAAGCCGAGAACTGCGAGATCCAATCCACCGCCGTCGTAGAAGTCGAATTGATAGGGTTGATCGATGATAGCGGCGGTATTGATAGCTGCGCCAAAGTTAAGGCCTGAGGCCGGGATACCTCCGACTACGCCAGGCTCAGCCGTGAGTGTCAAAAGGTCGATAACACGTTCTTCCGCCGTTACTGCGGCGACTCCTTCGGGCATACCGATACCTAGATTGACGACGGCATTGGCATGGAGTTCCAGTGCGCAGCGGCGGGCAATGATCTTGCGGTCGCCCAGGGCCAAAGGTTTGACGGAGTCGAGCGGGATGCGGATTTCACCAGCAAACGCGGCGCTATAGGGCTCGGCATACGTTTGCATGTGATGTTCTGGTTTTTCGGCAACGACGACGCAATCTACCAAGATGCCGGGAACTTTGACTTGGCGTGGATTGAGTGTGCCGCGCTCTGCGATGCGTTCGACTTGGACAATGACGATACCACCTGAATTGCGAGCGGCCATGGCGATGGCGAGCGCTTCCAGCGTCAATGCTTCACGTTCCATGGTGACGTTGCCGTCGCCGTCGGCGGTGGTGCCGCGAATGAATGCAACATCGATGGGGAAGGCCTTATAGAAGAGGTATTCTTCGCCATCTATGGGCATCAATTGTACGAGGTCTTTTACGGTTTTTGTGTTGATTTTTCCACCGCCGTGCCGTGGGTCGACGAAGGTGCCAAGTCCGACGCGGCTTAAGTGTCCGGGTTTGCCTGCGGCAATGTCGCGATACAGGTGCGAGATTACGCCTTGAGGAAGGTTGTAGGCTTCGATCTGACCTGAGACCGCGAGGGCTTGTAGCTTTGGAACTAAGCCCCAGTGACCGCCAATGACGCGTGTAACCAAGCCTGCGTGGCCTAAATGATTGAGACCTCGATCCTTGCCGTCGCCTTGGCCTGCAGCGTAGACGAGGCTGAGGTCGCGTGGTGTTCCGATGCCGTCTGAGTTGTCGCG
>JABFRJ010000021.1 GCA_013141255.1 Hyphomicrobiaceae bacterium | reverse complement strand
ATCCGCGCCCGGTATTCCGGTCGTGAAAATTATGATATGTCGAGCACCGTGGTCCCGTAGCTCAGCCGGATAGAGCATCTGCCTTCTAAGCAGAGGGTCGCAGGTTCGAGTCCTGCCGGGATCGCCAATTAATTCAACTGCTTATATCAATTTTAAGGCGACGCCAAAAGTTCCATTGGCACAGCATTGGCACAACGCCGCAGCGCTGGATTTTAGGTTTTGCCCGCATTTGTATCGTCCGCGCTTTAGCCGAGAGATGGCGAATACCCCACCGCCCGCGCCCGTACACGAAGGCGTTTGCAGGCTTGGGGCGAGTAGCAGAGGAGCAAGATTACTAGGTAAGGGCATAGATGCCGGGCCGCCTAGGGGGCAAGCGCTTCCGCTGCAACCTCAAGGCCATCCGTCGATGCAAGGCATCTTCAATGTTTCCGCAATGGGCCAATGAACGAACGCGCGACACTTGGCAGATGAGCGCGAATGCGAACCCGTGGCCATCTGTAGAAGGCCGCGCCATGTAGGCGGTCTGGTCAATTCCGCGCTCAATATGCACAAAAAGGCTAAGAGACGCTGCGGCGTGGCGTTTATGGCGGCGTGAGCATGGTAACAAGATGATACTGATTCGTTTCAAAGCATGCCTGCGAGTCGAGCTTCTGTATCCGACAGGCCTGTTTCAGAGGCGTTCGCGACTTTATCGCGGCATGTAGCGTGCAGCAGTCGGGTTTCGGAGGCTGAGCTTTGGACATCATCGTCGGCATCGTCTTCTCAATCGGAATCGCCCTAGCAATAGGTTTGGCGATTGCAACCTTTATGGGTATTGGCGCGGGCTACGCTCCCTTACTGGGCGGACTAGCATTCGCGGGCCTATTGTGGCTTCTGCATCAACATACGCTCGGACGAGTTGTTCCCGTAGTGCGCGAAGCCGCTGGTGCATTGTGTGCGCTCGGCTTAGTTTTTATAGGCATCTTCGCGTTCGCTATTATCTCCGACGCAAACACCGCGACCAACGTCAAAGGGTCAAAGAAATCCCACACCCCGCTCGGCACATTGGCGGCGGCCACGCCGATTACATTACCACCCGCGCCAAATGCCCAATCGGACGCGCCCAACGTACCTGCCCAAGCGGCGGCGACTATGTCTGTGCCAAAAATTCCAATTATTTCAGCTCCGACTGGCACAATAGTTGCTGTGCCACAAACTGTGTTGCCATCTAAAGGCCGATCAACCAGCCCGTCTTTGGAGCGACTGAAGGTCGATTCTGACGACACAAAAAAACGCGATCCCGGTCCTGCCACAGCAACTGCCAGCACCAAGACAAATCGACCAGAGATCTCAACGAAACGTCCACAGCGACTTGTTCACGGTCAGAAATATTACTGGACGGACGTTGTTCCGAGACCCCAAGATCCACAACGATACGATTACTGTGCGTCAGTTCGCAGCCAATGGCTCAGTGGTTGCGTTGTCGTTTACGTCGATGACGGAAAAGACGAGATCGTTCAGGTTCCAGCAATAATCAAGTAGGTCGATCCTGACATTCGCAACTCAACTAGCTGCGGATTAATTCCTAACGGATCAATAGCGACGTCAGCGGAACGTGACAATGCATCGAAGGGCAAGCACGGTCTAGACTGAACAGCGGACGTTCCTTACACAAAAATGCTGTTCCTCTACTATTCGAACCTTTGCCACCGCTCCGGCCACTTGTCGGCGGGCAGGGCTTCGAGCAATTCCAATACGGCTTCGAGATAATCTGGAACCCGGTCAGTGTCGCCCGTGTAGACGCGCAATAGAGTTGTGCGCGACACTCCGAGACCGTCCGCAAGTTTCGAATGTGCACCATGGCCGCCGAATAGGGCTTCAACTCGCGCCTTCAATGCCGCCCGCTCTTTTTTCGTCGTGACCATGCCCGCACCGTAGCGGCAAAATATGCGTGGCGCAATGATTTTGATTGACTTTTATAATATGCGTAGCGCATACTACGCACAATAACGCGGATCACACCCGCTGCAAATAAACGAGCCCCGCATGGTTCCAGCCGCGCGAGGCTCTAAGACCGCATCCCTCGCAAAAGGAAACATGCAGCCATGTCTCACCATACCGTTATTCGTTCTCAGACTGCAATCGGGCTCGCGCTCGCTTTGTCGGCTCTCACCTGTTGGGTGACGCTCTCGGACGTGTCGAGCGTTGCCGATCTAACTCCGGCGCACGCTCTCACCCTTGCCGCCGTCCCGCTCGCTATCTTCGCCGGTCACTCCGCGTTGCCTCTGATCTTTGGTGGTCGCGTTCTGGTCGGGCTTGGCATGTTGGCTTTGACCGTCGGCGCGACGGCCTATCTCTCTGCCGTCTCTGGCATTCGTAATACCGCGGCCGTCGAAGCCAAGGGAAAGCGCATTGCGGAAGCCAACGCGGCCCGCGTTCGTGCCGGCAACGATGTGACCGCCGCCCGGACTACGCACACCGACGCCAAGGCGGAAGAAACCGCCGAATGCAAAAGGGTCGGCCCGCAGTGCGACCGCAAAACCGGCCGCACCGCCGCCGCGTGGTCGCATGTCCTGTTGACGGAAGCGACACGCCAGCAACTCGGCGCAATTGAAGATCCCATGGCAGGCTATCGCGCCCTTGCAGAACTTGCGAGCCTCGCCCCCGGCATCACGGCGGAACGTGGCGCCATCGAGCGCGGCCTAGTGCTGGCCTTGCCCTGGCTGGCCGTCGTGCTTTGCGAGCTCGGCGCTGTCGTGTGCTTTTCAGCCGGTTTTAACGACCGCCATACCCTTTCACGAATCTTAAACAAACCAACGACAACTCCCCAGCAGGAAGCGGCGTTCCGGACAGTGTCCGACCAAGGACCAAAAGGTCCGGAAACCGTTTCCGGCCCCATGTCCGCTGGGGCTTTGACCCTGAGGCGTCTCTTGATGGATTCCGGTCAACCAATGACAGTTTCCGAAGCCGCGTCGGACGTAACCAGTATTGGTAACCTCAGCACCCCTCTACAAACCTTCGGCCAACCGGCAACCACTCAGCAGCAGAAAACAGCCTTCCAGACGCTCGCCGCCCAAGGAGTAAAAGGTCCGGAAACTGTGTCCGCGCCCTTGTCTGCAGGGGCTCTGGCCCTTAGGAGGCTCCTGATGGATTCCGAACAACCTATGACGGTTTCCCAGGCTGCTCAGGCTATGGCCGTTGGGCCGTCTGAGGCCTCGAAGCGTTGGCGCGAAATTCCGGACATCGTCGCCGTCCGCGTTGGGCGGAAACTGATGATTTCGCTGGGATAGATTCTTGTCTTAGCCCTGCCTTGGCTGGCCGCCGCGCATTGCGAACTAGGGGCGGCGGTCGGCTCTTCACCTGGTTTTAGCGACCAAAATACCCTTTGACGAACCTTTGACCAAGCAGCAACCACGCTGCAGAG
>JABFRJ010000468.1 GCA_013141255.1 Hyphomicrobiaceae bacterium | reverse complement strand
TCTCAAGGCATTGGCTAGTCCTGCGGCACGGACGTTTCAGTTGTCGAAGATTGACGAGACGCAAGCACGCGGTCTTGCTGGAATGCCGCCGCCGGCTTGGACGTTCCTCACAGGACCCTTGTCGGCGCAGTCTTCGACGCGGTTGCGTGTACTGCGTGCGCGGGATGTTCAATAATATGTTATATATTTCAGCGCGTTGACTTGCTTTGAGCTGGCTATTCATGCCACGGTGGCCGTGATAACGAGAATGCTGTATTTTGTCACCAATCGCTCGGTATCGGGCCATACAACCAAAAGGATTTCAGCCCCCTTATGACACGCGCTTCAGAGACGACCCGCAAACCTGCGTCTCAATCTACGTCCGCAGCTAAAGATACTGCCAAAATCTCGGCAGGCCAACCGGCTCTGGAAACTGCAGTTGAGCAGATGCATCGGGACGTTCTGGTTTGGCTCGATGAGGCCAAGGCAGAGGAGATCGTGTCGATCGACATCAAAGAGAAGTCGAGTATTGGCGACTATATGGTGGTGGCAACTGGTCGTTCGGATCGGCATGTTGGCGCGATCGCTGATCAGGTGCTGCAGAAGCTCAAAGAAGCCGGGATGACCGGCGTGCGGATCGAAGGACAACAGACCTGTGATTGGGTTGTCGTCGATGCAGGCGCGATCATTGTGCATGTGTTCCGGCCGGAAGTGCGCGAGTTCTACAACATCGAGAAGATGTGGCAGGCGGAGCGTCCGGCTGAACCGACGTCGCACTGACGGGTTGCTGTTGTGCTCGTGACGCTCGCGGCTGTTGGCAAATTGAAAGCCGGGCCGGATCAGGAGTTATTTCAGCGCTATTGGGACCGGCTTAAGGCTGCGGGGAAGTCCTCCGGCATCACGTCGTTGCGTGTGGTGGAGCTGCCGGAGTCGCGGGCGCAAACGATTGATGAGCGCAAGGCGGATGAGGCGGCGCGGTTGTTGAAGTCAGTTACGGCGGAGGCTTTTATCGTGGCGCTGGATGAGCGAGGGGCCGCGTTCACGAGCCCGCAATTTGCAGCGTCGCTTGGTAAGTGGTGCGGTTCGGGGCGCAAAGAACTGGCGCTGATGATTGGCGGGCCAGACGGGCACGCTTCGTCTTTGATTAAACGTGCGGATGTGTCTGTGGCGCTGGGCACGATGACGCTGCCGCATGGGCTCGCGCGTGTGGTGTTGGCGGAGCAAATTTATCGCGCGGTGACGATTCTGTCGGGGCATCCGTACCATCGGTCGTGACGGTGCTTAAGTGCGGACCATGATGGCGTCGATGATGCGCTGGGGCAGTATCCGTTTCATGGCGACGATGGCATAGGTGTGGGGCGAGATGCGGTAGCGGATTTTTGGACGTTGGCTTTCAAGGGCGTGAATGAGTGATTTCACGACGACTTCGGGGCCGGTTTTCCATTTGCTTTGGGTATCGGTTTCCATGGCGCGCAGGCGTTTTTCGTAAGCCGCGCGATGGGGCGAGTTTGCTACGTCAATGGACGACTTGAACGTGCTTATGGTGGTGTCGAGAAAGTTCGATACGATGGGGCCTGGCTCTAAAAGCGAGACGTGGATGCCGGAGCCATAAAGCTCGTAGCGGAGTGCGTCAGTCATGGCTTCGACGGCGAATTTGGTGGCGGAGTAGGGACCGCGATAGGGGCCACTGACGAGGCCCAATACAGATGAGCAGGTGACAATGCGACCGTGGCCTTGCTGGCGCATGGTGGGGATTAGAAGGCGTGTTAGCTCGTGTGTACCGATGACGTTGACGTCAAAATGGTGACGCAAGACTGCGCCGGTTACGTCTTCCATGGCGCCGATCTGACCGAAGGCTGCATTGTTGTAGAGGGCGTCGAGTGTGCCGTTTGTGCGGGCGAGTACTTCAGTGGCGCAGGCGGCAACTGATGCTAAGTCGCCGAGTTCGAGGGTGACGGTTTCGATGCCTATGCTGGTTTCAAGGTTTGCTCGGTCGGCGGCTTTGCGGGCGGTGCCGATGACGCGCCAGCCGCGATGTTTGAGCGATTTTGCAGCTTCAAGGCCGATGCCGGTCGAGCAGCCTGTGATGAGAATCGTGCGCTGGGTCATGGCAGTTTCTCTAGCGCGGGCGTTCGATGGGGAGAAGTGCGAATTTGGGTGTTCGCTCTGTCGGCGTGACTTTGCTAGCTTAGGGCAACTGAATTTCGGGATGGTGCGATGACATCGAAATTGCCGACGGTGAAGCCTGAGACGTTTGCCGCGCAAGCGGGGGGCGACATTGATGTTGAGACCGGCGCGATTGTGGCGCCGATCCATTTGGCGACAACGTACATTCGCGATCCCGATAATGCGTACTCCAAGGGGTACGTTTATGGGCGGCCGGACAATCTGACGGTGCGGCAAGCGGAGGCCGTAATTACACGACTGGAGGAGGGCGCTGCAACGCTGGTGTCAGGTTCTGGGATGACGGCTGCGACTTGTGCATTTTTGGCGCTTGAGCGACCGGCGCATGTGATTGCTCCAGATGTCATGTACTGGGCGCTGAAGTTGTGGTTGCGCGAGGATGCGCGGACGCACGGCATCGAGGTGACGTTTGTGGATGCTGGGTCGCTTCATGACATCGCGAAGGCGGTGCGACCTGGGCAGACGAAAATGATCTGGCTTGAGACGCCGGCTAATCCGTTGTGGACGATTTCGGACATTGCGGGGGCGGCGAAGATTGCGCAGGACGCGGGGGCACTGCTGGCGGTTGATTCAACAGTGGCGACGCCGGTGTTGACGCAACCGATTAAGCATGGCGCGGATGTGGTGATGCATGCGGCGACGAAGTATCTGAACGGGCATTCGGATGTGGTGGCGGGGGCGCTGACCTTTGCGCGCAAGGATGCGTATTTCCAACGAGCGGAGCGCGTGCGGCGGATGCTGGGGGGGATACTCGGGCCTTTCGAGGCGGCATTGTTGATCCGTGGGATGCGGACGCTGCATGTGCGTGTGGCGGCGCAAGTGAAGGCGGCGCAACGGATCGCGGAACATTTCGCGCGTGATCCGCGTGTGGTGCAGGTGTTGTATCCGGGGTTGCCGTCGTTTGTTGGGCATGATGTGGCTGCGCGGCAGATGAGTGGTGGATTTTCGGGGATGTTGTCGATCCGGGTAAAGGCGGGCGAGGCTGCGGCGGTGCGGACGGCGGCGCATGTGAATATTTGGAAACGTGCGACGTCGCTGGGTGGGGTGGAAAGTCTCATCGAGCATCGGGCGTCGATTGAAGGCGCGGGGAGTCCATGCCCGACTGACCTGCTGCGATTGTCGGTGGGGCTTGAGGCGGTTGATGATTTGATTGCGGATTTGGATCAGGCGCTGGGCGCGAATAGTTGAGGCGCCGGTGAATGACTGATCGCAAGAGTTTTTTGATCAAAGCTGCCCCGTT
>JABFRJ010000397.1 GCA_013141255.1 Hyphomicrobiaceae bacterium | reverse complement strand
ACCGAGTGGGGCGTGCCGGTCGCGGATGATCAGAAGTTGTTCGAGAAGTTGATCCTGGAAGGCTTTCAGGCCGGGTTGTCTTGGCTGACCATTCTCAAGAAGCGCGAAAATTTTCGGGCGGCGTTTGATAACTTCGATGCCGAGCGCATTGTGCGCTACTCCGACAAAGACCGGGCGCGGCTGATGGCGGATGCGGGCATTATTCGTAATCGGCTGAAGATTGATGCGACAATCGACAATGCGCGAGCGTTCTTGGCGATGCAGGAGAAGGATGGACTGAGTGCATTCCTTTGGGATTATTTCGACGGCAAGCCGCAGATCAATCAAGCTGCGCGTCATGGCGATGTACCGCCGTCGACGGAGCAATCGAAGGCAATTTCGAAAGCGTTGCTGAAGCAGGGATTTCGCTTCGTGGGTCCGACGACGGTGTATGCGTTTTTGCAATCGATGGGATTTATCAATGACCACCTGGTGACGTGTCACCGGCATGGGCAATGCGCAAAGATGCAGCGTGCGTTCAAATTGCCTAAAGGAGGGCGGTGATGGCGTCAAAGCCCGTGCAAGTGGGGGCGCCGCGCGCTTGGCAGCGGATGCTGTCGGGGCGGCGATTAGATTTGCTCCACCCCTCGCCGCTTGATGTTGAGATTGAAGATATTGCGCATGGGCTAGCGCGGGTGGCCCGGTGGAACGGGCAGACACACGGCGATCATGCGTTCTCGGTGGCGCAGCATGTGCTGGTGGTGGAAGATATTACATTTGCGCTCAATCCAGGATGGCGGCAGGCGTGGCGGCGGGCGTCGTTGCTGCATGATGCGCCCGAGTATGTGATTGGTGATTTGATTTCACCGTTTAAGGCAGCGGTAGGGCTTGATTACAAGGCGTTTGAGTATCGGCTTTTGAGTGCAATCCATCGGCGCTTTGAGGTGCCGGATCCGTTGCCAGCTGAGATCACCAAGGCGATCAAGGACGCTGATACGATGGCCGCGTATTTCGAGGCGACGGCGCTCGCAGGATTTGCCGTTGAAGAAGCAGAGCGGTTCTTTGGTAAGCCCAAACTTCCTGAGCGATTGTCGCGGGAGTTGCAGGCGTTGACGCCGATGCCTGCGTCGCGGGCGCAGGCTGTTCTGTTAGAGCGGTTTCGGGGTATTAGTGAGGCTTGAGAGATTAGCCCGGAGGCTTGCATGCCCGCTTTACACGTCTGTTCGCTTGAGCGTGTGCCGTCGACTGCGGCGACAACGGCTCCGAGCCATGTTCTGTCGCTGTTGAGTGGGATTTCGCCGTTTCCAGCGACGCCGTCGGGCGTGCGGGCGGAGGATCATTTGAAGATGATGGTGGGCGATATTGTGCAGCCGACCGAGGGCCACGTGACGCCGACGGAAGAGCATGTGCGCGAGGTGATCGAGTTTGGGCGGCGCTGGGATCGCGATACTGCACGCAAACAGCCGATGCTCATTCACTGTTTTGCTGGGATCAGTCGGTCGACGGCGAGCGCGTTTATGATTGCGTGCGCGCTTGAACCGAAGCGGGATGAGAAAGAGCTGGCGTATGATATGCGGATTTTTTCGCCAACCGCGACGCCGAACCCGCTGTTTATACGCTATGCCGACGAGATCCTGCAACGGCGCGGGCGCATGGTGGCGGCGATTGAAGCGATTGGGCGTGGGCGCGACGCGTTCACAGGGGTGCCGTTTCAGATTTCATTGACGCGTTAAGTGGGTGCAATGAGCAGCAAGAAAAACGTGCTTTTTATCATGTGCGATCAGTTGAGGTTTGATTACCTCAGTTGCTATGGGCATCCGGTTTTGAAGACGCCGAATATTGATCGATTGGCGGAGCGCGGGGTGCGATTTACGCGGGCCTATGTGCAATCACCGATTTGCGGGCCGTCGCGGATGAGTACGTACACGGGGCGCTATATGCGCAGCCACGGCTCGCACTGGAATGGGTGGCCGTTGCGTGTGGGTGAGCCGACGATGGGGGATCATCTGAAGGCCATCGGTGTGCGCAACGTGCTTGTTGGCAAGACACACATGACGGCGGATCAAGAGGGGCTTGAGCGGCTCGGCATAGATCCGACGTCGATCATTGGTGTGCATGTGTCGCAATGTGGGTTTGAGCCTTACGAGCGGGACGATGGGTTGCATCCGGATAACAGGCCACGCCCGAAGTATGATGAGTATTTGCGTGCGCAAGGTTTTGACGCGTCGAACCCGTGGGAGCAGTGGGCGAATTCGGGCCAATCGGTCGACGGCGATATTGAGAATGGCTGGCTGCTGAAGCATTCGGATAAGGCCGCGCGGGTGCCGGATGAGCATTCGGAGACGCCGTATATGACGCGGCGGGCGATGGATTTTATGCGCGAGGCAAAGAACGATCCGCGCCCGTGGTGTTTGCATCTGTCGTACATCAAGCCACATTGGCCGTACATCGCGCCGGAGCCCTATGCGAGCATGTATAAGGGCGCGGCGATCCCGGCGGCGATACGTACGGACGAGGAGCGGGCGCGGGCACATCCCGTACATAAAGCGTTTATGGATATGCGAGTGAGCGAGAATTTTTCGCAGCAGGGTGTGCGGGAGACGGTGATCCCGGCCTACATGGGGTTGATCAAGCAGATTGACGATCAATTGGGGCACTTGTTCAAATTTTTGGATGATGAGGGCTTGGCTGCAACGACGCTGATCGCGTTTACGTCAGATCATGGAGACTATCTGGGTGATCATTGGATGGGCGAGAAGGATCTCTTTCACGAGGTGAGCGCGCGGGTGCCGCTGATCATTTATGATCCGACTGAGGCGGGCGACGCGACGCGGGGGACGGTGTCGGACGCGCTGGTGGAGGCGATTGATTTGGCGCCGACGTTTGTTGAATTTTTCGGCGGCAAGGCGGCTGTCAATAAGCTGGGGCACATCCTGGAGGGTCGGTCGCTTGTGCCTCTGCTTAAGGGTGAGACGCCGACTGCGTGGCGGCAGTATGTGTTTTCTGAGTACGACTACGCGATGCAGGCGCCGCGCGTGACGCTGGGGCAGCCGCTGCGCGACTGTCGATTGTTTATGATTTTTGATGGTCGCTACAAGATGATGCATGCGGTTGGGTATCGGCCGATGCTGTTTGACCTTGAGAGCGATCCGAATGAGTTGGTGGATCGAGGGAATGATCCGGTGCTGGAGCCGGTGCGGGCGCGGCTGCACGAGGCGCTGGTGCATTGGTCGCTGACGGGGCACAACCACGTCACGACGCCGGACGCGAGGATCGCAAACTACGCCGACAACAACATGCAGCTCAAGGCCGGGGTGGTGATTGGCTATTGGGACGAGGCGGAGTTGAATGCGGAGCGTGTGCGGTTGGGGGTGAAGGCGGTGTGAGATGTCGCGATTTAAAAGGCCGAGCGCTGCCGCCCGGCCC
>JABFRJ010000437.1 GCA_013141255.1 Hyphomicrobiaceae bacterium | reverse complement strand
CCAGATCTTCCTTCGATCTCGCTTCATCATTCCGGCCGTGGCGCAGAATGAGGTGGCTCGCTTCGTGAGCAATTAGGAATGCAACTTCGCTTTCAGACGTAAGGATTTTTAATGTGGCACGGCAAAGCACAATTGAACCATCGTTGCGAGCATGGTCGCCAAGCGCGGGGCAATCAGAGATTAAGGCCCCCAATTTTCCCGCTGGCAACCTCGTCGAAACTACCAGCTTGTCCAATATTGATTGCGCGTACCCAGCTTTGATAACGGGTGATGCAGCAGCAGATTGGCCAAGCGAAGCGAGGCGTTTTTTATTCAACAGAACACTGTCGGTAAATCTTCTATTTGTAGCTACCGCTGCTGAAACATTACTCTCGGGCGTTATCTGCGGTGACGAAGCACCACAACCTAGCAGAGCCAAAGTCACAAAGCTCAAGGCAGCAAAACAAAATTTGAACCGCCTCTCCACCGCACATCCCTTCACAAACTCAGCGGTTACTTGGCTATCGAACGCACGCCAATTTTATTTTCCTTGCCATCGGGTTGGCGATCAACAACTGACCTTGGAATTAGTTCCCTGTCTGTTTGAACGTCGAAGCGATTCACCCACCCCACCCCGAAACTACCTCTAACGTGATAGCGCAACTGATCTTGCGACACAGCCGTCACTTCAAATGGTAAAACTACCTTATCAGCTGGAATTTCTAAGGTTCCTTGCCCCTTTTCGGTATCAAACAAAAGAAGAGAAGAGTGTCTTAATGCCCCTACTTTCGCGATAAATTTGGCTGCTGAGGGCTGCGGTGAAACTATTGTGGAGCGGATGCGCCCGAGTGACGTCGCTTTCGCAATCGGTTTAGATGCAACGATTTTTTCGGAGCCACTTCTAGTTTCCAAGGTTGATTCTGATTGGCTCAAGACCGACGGTCTCAATCCTTGATCCTTGGCTTGCTCTCTGGAAAACTCAACTCTTCCTTGCATATCCGGTGAGGCAACATCACTTCCGCCACTTGTTGAACAGCCGCCCAATCCGAGTGACACTGTCGCAACTGCGTGAACAAAATATTTCATCCGGCGCGGGGCCGCGTATTTCGGCAATTCCCTCATAAGATCAGTTTACGTTTTTCGTGGGCATTGTCTAGACCTGAGCGTGACGAATTTACCGCAGGATGTCGCGCTCTTGGTCTAAAGTTTTTGGTAGTTCAACTACAAGAGCTCGCCTCAAGTGCGGTCTCAACACCATCGATGTGTCTTGATCCAAATCGAGAGTTGACGGTATTTCGGATTTTTCCTTTTGATCCGGCTTAGGGACGCCGCCTGAGCTATTGTCGCCCCGAACGGATGAACGCAATTTTTGTATTCCGACCACCGCCACACCAGTCGCAACTATTCCCGCTCCGGTACCCCACAGTTCCGGTAAGTATTTCAGAGCTGGATCAATCAGATTATTGAGGATGCCTTGCATTGCCCCAGGTGGCACATTCACCCCTGCAAATTGCGCAACATCCACAATCGCATTGAGACCAAACGTCGCCCCGACAAGTCCTGCAAATGCTGCGGGGCCTGCAAATAGAAGGCTTGCCACTCTGCCTTCACTACAAAATACATGCTTCTTGAGCTGTGACGCGGCATAATCGAGGATATCCATAGGCTGGTCTTTCGTTGGTTCTCCCTGTTATGTGTCGCCACGAAACTCGTCCTGACACCCTTCCTGACGGCCAATCACATGAGTTTAAATGAAGAGATCCAACCGCGACGCAGTTTGTCATGGCACCTTCTACGACTTTGCGTACTTTTTGGATTCGCCCTTGTCGCGGCGCGCGGCGGACTCTTGAATAAAAATGAGGGGTTGGACATCGCATCGCGCGATATCTTTTATCGGACTTTCGCCACGCTTTATCCGTCAATTCACAGCCCTAAAGGTGCTGTTGTCTACATTGACGAAGAAAGCCTCGGGCCTAGCCGCTTTTGGCCAATGCCTTACGGTCGGCATAGCGCTGCTTTTGATGCGATGCGGCGACACAATCCAGCCGCGCTATTCACTGACGTGACATTCATACAGCTGACAGACGATCCGAAAGGCCTAGCTGACATGATTGGGGCACTCCGACGCCTCAAAGCTGATGGCACATCGCTCTTTCTCACTTCTGATGCGACGACCGCCGGAACACCATCGCTGAGACCGGAGCTTCTTGCCTTAGCACGTGAGGGTATTGTCACTTTGGTGTCGGCCGCAGATATGAGATCAACACCTTACGACTTAAATTACAGTTTGCACCCAGATAAGGCCGGTTTAGATGCACCAGCACTTGCAATCTACAAGGATTACTGTCAACGCCGCTCCAACAATGAGTGTTCTAAGCTGAGCGGAATAAGTCAATTTGAGGTTTGGTGGGGCGCTCGCAAAACAGCCGTCAATTGCGCCCCAACAACTGACACCACCTGCCACCAAGTCAGCGCCCCATGGTTGCGTTTTGCCAGACTGGCTTGGAATTCAACCTTCAGTCACCTTCAGCTCCCTGAACTTGATCCTATTCCTGATTCTTACCATCCGACCATTAAACTCAGTAATCTTCTCGATGGCATTGCCACCGATTTGGACAAGGAGAATATCCAAGGAGCGACCGTTTTTTATACTCCAAAACTGAACCTGCTTCACAACCCAGTCTACACAGCCGTCTATGGAACAAATGAGAGACGCGAGTTACTGGCCGTTCATTATCACGCTATGGCATTCGACAATTTAGTCGCACTTAAGCATCGATTGATAAGCAACGCACCGATTGACCACCTCACTGCAACGCAAACAACAGCTGCCCTGATCTTTCTCGCATACTGCATGGTACTGCTGGCTCACGCCATATTTTCAGTCGTCGGCCTCAGTCAGCCATCGCGTGGTTTCGACGCATTCATTTACATCTGCTCTTTGCTCGCTCTCTCATTTGGAGCGTTCCTCGTCATTCAAATGTCCCCAAAATATTGGATGGCGGCGGCTTTAGCCGGCACTCCCTGGCTCCTCGTTGACGTTACTAAATACACACATGAAAAGTGGATGTTGTTCTTTCACAGGAGACCGCGTCGGTGAGACATCTCGCCTTTTTGCTCGAAATTGACACGACGACGTCGCAAACAAAAAGCGCTCTTGCGAGCGCCATCACTTCCACGGCCATAGGGCTCTCCAGCCGTAACCGCACAACCATTCTAACGACATCACCCACCAACGCCATGGTACTGCCTCTCCACGCGCCAACTTTCAAACCAAGCGCTCTGACTCTCACCAAAAGAAACACTGCCCTGGCCTGATCTTTCTCCCCCGATCCCTCGCGGGGGCCGCGCCTAACGGCGCCCGGAGGAATGGCCCCCGCGACGGCTCGGCTCCGAAAGAAACACCGCCATGCCCAAGGTTGCACAGTTA
>JABFRJ010000283.1 GCA_013141255.1 Hyphomicrobiaceae bacterium | reverse complement strand
GCCACAGAGGTCAGCCAGCATTTTCGGCGCCGTGCGAATGCCTTCGTCGTTGCCACCATAAAGCACAAGCGGCGCGTCCGGCTTCAATGCACCCAGCATCTGATGACACGCCATCGCCTGCTCTTGCCGTGACTTCGGCAAACGCAGCACCCCCGCATCAAACGGTCCCACCGGCGGCTCTGCTGTCGCGATCTTCGACGGCGCACGCACATGCCGGTTCCACACCGTCACTTGAAGTCCACGATCGTTCAATATCCGCGGCAGTCGTCCGTATTGATACGCCGCCAGCACGCTGCCCCCGAGTTGCAGATCATGTTGCAGATCATCCAACACGCGTCTGACAACGTCGTCCGCCGCCGCCTCTGGATCATCAAGCCACCGGCTCATAGAACGCTGCTCCCCACCATCACAACGACTTAAGCGCAGCGCGAAGTTTGTCCGCATGCGCCGCCAACACATCAGGCTTTTCCATCTGCCCCGTATGCGCCTTCAACGTCCGCCCCAGATGGCGCGGCAGAACGTGATAATGCAGGTGAAACACCAACTGATTGCCTGCCGTCTCATTCGCCTGCTGGATCGTGATCCCATCGGCAGCAAACGCGGCCATCGCAGCCTTGCTCACTTTTTGCACGGTCTTGATGCAGGCCGCGAGTTGCTCAGGCGTCGCGTCCAGCATGTTTCGCGCCGGCCCCTTTGGGATCACGAGGCAATGCCCATCCGCGCGCGGCATGATGTCCATGATGGCCAGCGTTTCAGCATCTTCATAGATTTTCTGCGCAGGCAGCTCGCCGCGCAAGATTCTAGCAAAAATATTACTCGGGTCGTAAGCGGGCTGCGGCTGAACGGGCATGGCGTGAAGCTCTCTGGCAATTGGCAAATAACTGATGGCAGATGAAAGTTTCGCCCTCTTGTCGCCTTAGCGCCGACACGCGTCAATGGCACGAGCTGACCTCGGCGCGTCAGACCCATTTAACGATCCGCTCATGATTTGCGCGTTACCCTAAGTAACTCAACCGATTCGCAGCAGATCAAGCCCCCAAGTCAGACCTAAGCCGAGCCAACATCATGACGCGTTACATGCCAACCGCGCCCCAGCGCTTCATCGCCTCGCCCCTGAGCGACGACAGCTCTGTCAGGGTCCTCGATCAGGTCGACATGATCGGCACCAACGACAACGTCGCCGATCCGAACCAACGCCATCGACCCAGAATGCGTTATGCCATACCAGTTGCCGCATTCGCTGGAGGCTTCATGCTTGCGGGCGTCATCATCGCGCTCGAGCGTGTGCTGACCCTTGCCACTTAAAGCCGCCGTCACGACAAACAACAAAAAAGGCCGCTTCAAAGCGGCCTTTGTGCATCTTTATGGCATCTAACTTAAGCAGCGCGATCGCGGCTGCGTGGGTCCGTCTCACGCAGGTTCTGCTCCTGCACAGGATCACGGAACGATAAAATATCGCGCGGCGGCTGACCGACCGACATTGCCCCCGGCAACGTCAAAACTGGCAGTGTCTTGAATGCGCTCATCCAAGCGCCGACCACCGAGCGATTGAACTCGGAATAATCCTGCACCGCCCGCTGCCAGAACGCCTGCGACACCCCAACAAAGTCCGCTGGCTGCTTGCAGGACGCCAGTTGCTTGCCATGCTCAACCACTGCGGTCGCGCGCTTGGCAGCAAAAGCCATCGTATCGCTTGATTGCCGCAGAACCGGCTCAAGCGCCTTGGTCGCCGTTGAAGCCAGCGTTGACGCCGCCTGCAACCCATTCTGAAGGCCATTCTGAAGGCTAGCATGATCGCCCGGCTGCCAGAGTGGCAAGGACGATGAATTCGGCACAAAAGGTTTTTGATCTGTCATTTGGCTCACTCCGTACAAAACACACCAGCTAGAGCAACACCGCCTTAAAGCGGGCGCTCGTCCGGGCCGGGTTAGGGGGAGGCCTCGGGAGAGCATCTCTTCGGTGATCAGTTGATAACTCTGCGGACCAGCCGCAACAATCTCTGTTTGAAAAATAACTGTGGAAAAATAGTGACTTATTCTCCTACCATCTCTCAGCACTCGGCATCAACAAATTGAATTAACCACATTATTTCGGTTTTTTGGGCTGATTATTTTTCAACGTATACATACTTTCGATTCCCCACTCGGTTCGCTCTGCTCGATATGTGTTTGCACCAAAGCGAACCCAATTGACGTCCGCTTTCGTTCGAAAAATCCATCACTGTGTCAGCCACAAAACCCACGCTGATATGGGCCACTTCAGCTTGTTCTCATTACGTACGCGCCGATCACCAGAACACCCACAGAACAAAAAAATATACCTCCACTCGCCGGGCGCGAACATGTTGACCAACGCGCTTAATGCGTGTGCAATCTCCGCGTGTGAGCAGCGATTGGCACCGGAAACGCCGTCGTTGTGTGTGTGTTGCGTCATGAGTGGGGAAACCAGTGGCAAGCGGAGCCAACTGGAGCTGTATGTGTCGCGCGATTGCTTTCATAGCAGTCGCGGCTTTCTTGTTATGCCTCCCCGCCCGTGCCGACACCGACCCAGAAGACGAACCACTTCTCGGCTCATCCCAAGAAACCATCATCACCAAATCCCCCGCCCTGCCGTTCAAGCCACTAACCGTTGAAACCTGGACCGGCGCAGAAGGCTTTCACAGTGTCCGCTCTATGTATGGTGGCGCGACCTGGGCTCCCGACAGCGATCTCAACGCCAACGGTTTCCGCCTCCGTGCCTCAATGTCCTTGACCCGTTACCCAACCACAACTGAGTTTGCCTGCCTCAACCAAGGTCTCATCTCGGCCTGCGCGTTTGAATTCACCGTCGCCCGCCGCCAAGCCGCCGTCTTCGCCGGTTGGCAGCAGCAATTCGGTGCCACAACGCTCAAGGCGTTCGCAGGCCTCGCTCACGCCAACGAACAGTTGTCATCAAAAGCCACACACCGATATCCGAAAGGCCCTCGCACCGGTCTCGCCGCAGCGCTAGAAATTTGGCACAACATCACGCCTGCACTGTGGACCTCTGTCGATCTCTCCATATCCCGCGTCGACATGGAGCGCAGCGGACGATTGCGGCTTGGGTGGCGTTTCACCAACGAGTTGTCCATTGGTCCCGAGGTCGCCGTGGCCGCTCGCAACGACGCCATGCTCATCGGCAGCGACGGTTTCATTGGTGAAGCCAAAGTTGGTCGGCTCACAAAATACGGCGCATTTGTCCGCTGGGACGACGGTAAAAACGAACTCTCAGTTGCAGCCGGCGCCGCCGTCCAACCGCAACAAGCCCCCAGCCTTTACCTTTCCGCCCAATACCTCACACGATTTTGATGGCGCAAACGCCTACAACGCGCGACACTCAGCGCTGACTCGGAGGACCAGCCTCAGCCGGAGAAACCCCGATGAAAACGATCTT
>JABFRJ010000452.1 GCA_013141255.1 Hyphomicrobiaceae bacterium | reverse complement strand
CCACATCCACCTGCTCGGTCTTGATAATGTGGGCAATCAGATCAGCTTTATCGTCCCGCGTGCCATCAAGCTCCGCCCCGTGGATCGCAGCAAAATACGTCGCAAGCCCCAATTCACGCAGGATAGGCTTGGCAAAAACATGCGGCTTCGACGTCGCCACAATCAACCGACACCCGGCACGGCTCAATTGCTCCAACGTCTCCGGAATACCCTCGTAAACCACAGCGTCGTACATCGCCGGTCCGCACGATCCATCCTCCGGCCCAACACCGTAATTTGCGCGATAAAGCTTGAGCGCCGTTTCAATTTGCTGTGGTGCAACACCGAGTTTTGGAAAACTATCTCTAAGCGGTGGGCCAATCACCCAGCGCAATGCCTCATGCTCCGGCACAGGCAAATCAAGCCCACGCAGCGCCACCTGCACCGACCCGATGATCCCCGGCGCCGGATCATGCAGCGTACCATCAAGATCGAACAAAACATCCATGAGTACGTCGTATCATAGCCACCATATAGACGGCTAGTCGCGCTCAAAACATCAGCCCGAGTTCGGAATGCCGCGCTCAAAGCCCACATAAACTTCAAACTCGCCAGGACGCGACCCAACCGGGATCGTAAACGTCACTTCCTTCACTGACGAGAAATATCCAATCGGATTTTCCAACGCCACCGGCACGTCAATGCGCACCTTCTCGTTTGACACGCGCTCGCGTTTCGCATCGGTCACAAACACCGCCAGCGGCAGCTGCACGTTACCAGACTTACCCCGTGGCCCCAGTAGCACTTTGCCAGAGAACCCGTATTTCACGGTAATTCGGTTGCCGTCTTGGCGGCATTCACGCGCCGTCTTCGTGATTTCGGCACGATGCACCACAGCCAGTCCGTCTCCGACTCGCCCGGTTTCAAAAATCGTCACTTGACCATCACGCGACCAAATCGAAAAGCGCGGACATCCGCCCGGCAGATCAGCGCTTCCACCTGCAGCATCAGCACCTTCTGCCTTCGCAGCCGTCAACATCGTCTCCGCAGTCACACCGTTGCTCGACGTATCCGGCGCGGATTTATTGCCGCCAAAAATTCCGCCGCCCACGCCAGACGTCAGCGAGCCCAATCCACATCCGCCAATGACAAGCGCAGCACCCACAAGCGTCGCGCCACGCGCCACGCCACGCATCACGTTAAACGCCGCGACAACACGATCACTGCCACCAACGACAGCGTGCACGTCAACGACCGATTTGGTCTCACGTTTCATGCGCTTCAAACCCCAACCCCTTTGCGGACCCAGCTCGAAAATCACCGAGCACAACGTCCAACATCAACCCATCGACATGTCCGGCGTCTATTTCTTACACTCACTGACGCAGTTACTCGCCGATTCGGGCTTCCCCGCCAAAGACTCTAGCACTATGGAACGGGCCCGGCCAAGCGCTCGAAAGCGACACACTCAGCTCAGAAACACACCCAATCCACAGTTGTCCGTCCTCAATTCACGCAGTACACCCAGGCTATGAACGACACTTCGGCAACACCCGAGCGCCGCCCGCTCACCATCCTCCTAGCAGCTCCACGCGGCTTCTGCGCCGGCGTTGATCGCGCCATTAAGATTGTTGAACTAGCCCTCGAAAAGTACGGCGCACCCGTCTACGTCCGCCACGAAATTGTCCATAACAAGTTCGTCGTCGACCAGTTGAAGGCACGCGGCGCAGTCTTCGTTGACGAATTAGACGAAATTCCGGCAAACAACGCCCCTGTGATCTTTTCAGCACACGGCGTCCCTAAATCTGTGCCCGCCGATGCCAAATCCAGGAAGATGTTTTTCCTCGATGCCACCTGCCCACTGGTCTCCAAGGTTCACATCGAAGCCGAACGCCACTTCGCCGATGGCCGTGACATCATTCTTATCGGCCATGCCGGCCACCCCGAAGTCATCGGCACCATGGGGCAACTCCCCGATGGCGCCGTGCAATTAATCGAAACCGAAGCCGACGTCGCGCGCTTTGTCCCTCGCGACCCTGACCGCCTCGCCTTTATCACCCAAACCACGCTCTCAGTCGACGACACCACCGCCATTGTCACCGCCTTGCAAAAGCGCTTCCCCTCAATCCTCGGCCCCCACAAGGAAGACATTTGCTACGCCACCACCAACCGTCAGGCCGCCGTCAAAGCCATTGCCGACCGGGCTGAAAAAATGCTCGTCGTCGGCGCGCCCAATAGCTCGAACTCGCTGCGGCTCGTCGAAGTCGCCGCCCGCGCCGGTTGCCCCGACAGCCAATTGATCCAGCGTGCCGCCGAGATCGACTGGCCCGCCTTTGCCACAGTCAAAACCATCGGTATCACCGCTGGCGCATCTGCCCCCGACATCCTCATCAACGAAATCGTCGACGCCTTCCGCGCCCGCTTCGATGTCACTGTCGAAGAGGTCATCACCAAGGTTGAAAATATCGCCTTCAATGTTCCGCGTGAATTGCGCGCCACACCCAACAACTAAATTCACGCACCTCTGACACGAGACGTTCATGGCCGTTTATACCGAAATCGACGACGACGAGCTGAGCACTTTCATCGCACGCTATGGCCTTGGCCGCGTGCTCGCCTGCAAAGGCATCGCCGAAGGCGTCGAAAACACCAACTACATGGTCGACACCGATAAAGGCCGCTTTTTCCTTACGCTCTACGAAAAGCGCGTCGATCCCAAAGATCTGCCCTTTTTCTTGGGTCTCATGGATCATCTCGCCGCGCGCGGCATCTCCTGCCCCTTACCCGTACGCGACCAAACCGGCGCCATGCTCGGCACACTCGCCGCCCGTCCAGCAGCGGTCATAACCTTCCTCGACGGCCTCTCACCACGCCATCCCAAAGCCCATCATTGCCACGAAGTCGGTCGCGCCTTAGCAACGCTGCACGCGGCAGGCGCTGGTTTCCCATTGCAACGCAAGAACGCGCTCGGTGTCCCCGGCTGGCGTCCATTGTTTGAAAAATTCCGCACCGACGCCAATTCCATCACCCCCGGACTCGCCGAAGACATCGCCGCCGAACTTGCAACGCTTGAGCAGAATTGGCCGAACAACTTGCCGAGCGGCATCATCCACGCCGATCTTTTCGACGACAACGTCTTCTTCCTCGGCGACCGCCTCTCAGGCATCATCGACTTTTACTTCGCCTGCAACGACGCCTTCGCCTACGACGTCGCCATCTGCCTCAACGCCTGGTGTTTTGACAATCACCACCGCTTCGATCGCGAAAAAGGCCACGCCTTACTGTCAGGCTATCAAGAGGTGCGCCAACTGACAGAAGCCGAGCGCAATCAGTTGCCAATTCTCGCGCGCGGTTCAGCGTTGCGCTTCCTTCTGACCCGCGCCTACGATTGGATCAACACCCCCAAAGGTGCCCTCGTCGCCCGCAAAGACCCCGGCGAATATTTGGCCAAACTCCGCTTCCATCGCACCGTCACCACAGCCTCAATGTACGGACTAGAGGCAAGATCATGAGCGACACCGAGCTGCCCCACGTCCGCGTCTTCACCGACGGTGCCTGCTCCGGCAATCCCGGCCCCGGCGGCTGGGGAGCAATCCTGATCTCAGGCCCCCACCGTAAAGAACTGAACGGCGGCGAAGCCCAATCCACTAATAACCGCATGGAACTCCTCGCCGCCATCTCAGCGCTCGAGGCCCTAAAGCGCACCACCCGCGTCGACCTCACCACCGACAGCGTCTACGTGCGCGACGGCATTACCAAATGGATTCACGGCTGGAAGCGCAAAGGCTGGAAAACCGCCGACAATAAGGACGTGAAAAATGTCGAACTTTGGCAACGCCTGGACCTCGCCAACGCGGCCCACAAGGTCACGTGGCACTGGATCAAAGGCCACGCCGGCCACACGGAAAATGAACGCGCCGACGAATTGGCCCGCCAAGGCATGGCCCCATTCAAGTGAGCGAGCCCATACTCGCTCGTCGCGTCACAACCAAAGATGGAAATCAAAAAAGTCCGCCAGCGCAACAAAACATATGAATTCAAATCAGTAGTCTTATAATGCCGCGGGGTTCGTTCAATATTTAACAACCTATGGTTAAACCTAGCCCATAACCACAGCGCCGCGCCCGATCATCCCAGCCCTGCATAACAGAAATATGATTTTATTACGGCGCATGCGACCTTGGAGGGCTTCCGCCCTGTATCGGCTACAGCTATAACCCCGCGCCACAGCGTAACCGCCATCCCGACGGTTTCTCGTGCACAGTGATCCGAAAGAGGTGCCAATTCATGGCACAACCGCTCGCCGCCGCCGTCTCTCCCACTGACCACGACCAAAGCCACCAACACGGAAACATCCGAGCCCTTGTCCTAGGCTGCATTGGCGTCGTCTACGGCGACATCGGCACCAGCCCGCTCTACGCCTTCAAGGAAGCCGTAAAAGCCTCCAAGGAACATGGCTCTGCAGGCCCCGACGCGATCATCGGCATGCTGTCCCTAATGGTCTGGACACTACTGCTCATCGTGACGCTAAAATACGTCCTAGTCCTACTCCGCGCCGACAACAAAGGCGAAGGCGGAACCTTTGCCCTCATGGCCTTGGCTCAATCAGTTGCCAAGCGAAGTTCAAGGGTCATCCTGCTACTCGGCATTGCCGGCGCAGCATTCTTTTACGGTGACGCCATCATCACGCCAGCCATCTCGGTTCTATCCGCAGTTGAAGGACTAAACCTCGTCACCCCGGCACTCGAAAAATGGGTCGTTCCCATTTCCATCGCCGTTCTTGTTGGTCTTTTTGCCGTCCAATCCCACGGCACCGAACGCATGGCTAAATACTTCGGCCCTATCATGGTGCTGTGGTTCATCTTGCTGATGGTCGGCGGCCTCATGCACATTGGCGACGATCTGCGCGTGCTCAAGGCCTTCAACCCCTTTATGGGCATCATCTTCATCGCATCCCACGGCATTCTTGGCTTGGTGGTCATGGGCCTAGTATTCCTGGCCGTAACAGGTGCCGAAGCACTTTATGCCGATCTCGGACACTTCGGCCGTCGCCCCATTCAAATCGCCTGGATCTGGCTCGTTCTTCCCGCCTTGATGTGCAACTACTTTGGCCAAGCTGCACTGTTGCTCAACGACCCCAGCGCCATCGATAGTCCGTTCTATCGGCTCTACCCCAGTTGGGCACTTGTCCCGATGGTAATTCTCGCCACCATCGCCACCATCATCGCCAGCCAAGCTGTGATCACGGGTGCTTTCTCAATCACCCGCCAAGCCATTTCATTAGGCTTGCTCCCACGCATGGACATTCGTCACACCTCCGAGTCCGTCGCCGGTCAGATCTACCTCCCGCGCGTCAATATGCTGTTGTTCGTCGGCGTTATCATTGTTGTGATGCTTTTTGGTTCATCGAGCCGCCTCGCCGCCGCCTATGGCGTCTCAGTCACCGCATCGATGGTCATCGACAGCCTCATGGCCTTCTTCGTCATATGGCGTTGTTGGAAATGGCCACTTTGGAAGGCCGCCGTTCTGATGGTGCCGCTGGTACTCATTGAGCAGAGCTTCTTCATTGCCAACATGATCAAGGTCTTAGACGGCGGCTGGTTCCCACTCGCCATCGCCACATTTCTCTCGCTTGTAATGCTCACCTGGCATCGCGGCACCAGAGCGCTATCGCGCGCTACAAAGTCCAATGAAGCCGAATTGGATTGGCTGGTGCGCAAACTCGAATCCAAGCCGCCCCACAAAGTCCCAGGCACCGCCGTATTTCTGACAGGCGACCCAACCTCCGCGCCCACCTCGCTGATGCACAACTTGAAGCACAACCGCGTGCTACATGAGCGCAACATTATCCTCAACATTCGCACCCTTGAAACGCCTCGCGTGGCACGTCACGAACGCGTAACGGTCGAGAAAGTCTCCGACGGATTTACCCGTGTCGTCGCTCGCTACGGCTTCATGGAAACGCCAAGTGTTCCGAAAATTCTCGACCATTGCCGCAAAAAAGGCCTCAATATTGAAATCGGCCAGACCTCGTTCTTCCTCTCGCGCCGCTCATTGAAGCCCACTGACAAGTCCGAGCTTCTGCGGCTTGAAGAACGGCTATTTATCTTCCTGGCTGGTACCGCTGTTGACGCCACCGAGTACTTCCGCATTCCCTCAGATCGCGTGGTCGAAGTCGGAACTCAGGTCCAAGTCTGACGAAGCTAAATTGACGCAAGCTGTGAGCGGCGCGGAAATTACCCCTGCGCCGCCATCTGAGCACGCTGAGCACCTCGATACCATGCGGCCATAATCTCAATCGCCGTCACCGCAGCGATACTCGCGCCAAGCAAAACACCGGTCGCAACGCTGAGCCCATAGCGGTCCATGATCACCGCAAAAACCATCGGCGCTGTCGCGTTCAACACCAGATACGGCGCCGCCAAAATTCCAAGCACTTCCCCGTATCCTTTTGGCCCAAACAGCGCCAGCGGCACCGCCCCGCGCACGATTGTCGTCAAACCATTAGAAATCCCAAACAACAACGCAAAAACCAACGCCACGGCCAGTCCCTGTCCACCAAAAAACCAGAGCGCAAAAGCCAGCGGCAAAACGCCAATTGTGATCCGCCCCAAGGTGATCGGGTGCAGATTGCGACCAAATACAAGATCACCTAAGCGACTGAGCGTTTGCGCCACGCCTTTGAGCGACGCTAATGTCGTCGCCACCACCGCCGTCACGCCAGCGCCAGCAATCACCGAAGGCAAATGCGCCGCCATCGCGCCCATCACAAAAGCGCTCGCCGCCATCACCACGCTAAATAAAATCATCCCCATCCGTCTCTCACGGCCTTCAAGTGGCTTCGCTGCATATGCCGCCGGTTGCGCCGCATCTGCTTCCGCCTGCGCCGCCGCATCCAGCGTTTCTCGTTGCGCCAAACCAAACCAATGCAACGGCAAACACACAACCAAATTGATCGCCGCATAAATCAGCAACGTGCCGCGCCAGCCGTAACTAGGTTCGAGCCAATCCGCGACTGGCCAAAACACGCTCGACGCCAACCCACCGAACAAGGTCAGATACGAAATCGCCCGCCGACCCCGGCTTGGTGTCACCTGCACCAGCGCCGCAAACGCAGCGTCGTAAAGCGTCAGCCGCATCCCAACGCCAAGCACCACCCAACCAGCAAGATACATCGCTGGCGATGGCGACCACGCCACCAGACCGAGCCCGAGCGCCGCCACCACCGAACCGAGGCTCATCACCACCCGACCGCCACGCTCATCGATCAGCCGCCCTATCCATTTTGACAGCGCTGCTGCAACCAACAGTCCGAGAGACAATCCTCCATAAACCGTCGCCGCCCCCCAGCGCGTGTCGGCCATGATGGGCTTACCCAGCGTCCCCAGCGAATAAAGCGTCGTCCCCCAACTTACGATTTGGGTAATTCCGAGGGCAATCACCGCCCTAACAGCCACATCGTGTGTCCAGCCCTGCGCCATCACCCGCCCACTATCGCGATCCAATCAAGTCACTATAGACCTCAACCCCACGATGCCAATTGCATCCCACGCATCGGAGCGTTACCACCACGCCATGACCGACCCAACCAACACGCCCCCCAAAAAGCAGCACTCCGGCGCGCCACATTGGCGCAAAAAAAAACCGTCCCAAACTGGGTTCAGTTCGCGAGATCACGCGCCCGCCGCAGAAAAAACCTCTGAACCTATCATCTTCGGAATGCACGCGGTTGAAGCCGCACTGCGCAATCCCGCCCGCGTTATCAAAGCCGCGTTCTTCACCGATAACGCCGAGCGCCGACTCGCAGAGGCACGCGGCGATCGTAAGTTTGCCATTACCCCCGTAAGCCCTCGTGACCTCGACCACCGCCTCGGCCCCGATACCGTCCACCAAGGCGCACTTATCGAAGTGGAACCACTGCCCGAGCCGAGCCTCGACCAACTCCTAACTTCAGCCCAAGGCCGCCCCATCATCATCCTCGATCAGGTTACCGATCCCCATAACGTCGGCGCGATCCTCCGCTCCGCGGCCGTCTTCGGAGCGGCTGGTTTGATCATGACGCGTCGCCACTCCCCCGAACCCTGGGGCGTCCTCGCCAAATCAGCGTCCGGCGCCCTCGAACTCGTCCCCATCGTTTATGTGCCCAATCTCGCCCGCGCCATTGCCGAATTGCGCGAGGCGTTCTGTTCAGTCATCGGCCTCGATGGCGATGGCCCAGAACCCATCGAAACCTACAAATGGCCTGATCAAGTCGCCATCGTACTGGGTGCCGAAGGTAAGGGTCTGAGACATTTAACCCGCAACAGTTGCGACACCTTGTGCCGCATTGGTGCCGATGGCCCTCTCGCCAGCCTCAATGTCTCCAACGCCGCCGCCGTCACACTGCATCTAGCGTCCATGCGACGGCGCGGTCTCAGCTGAGACAACAAAAAAGGCCGCTCGAAAGCGGCCTTTTACTGATTTAATCCAATATCACTTCATCGGCTTACCATCATGGCTATCGTGCGAACGATGCCCATCTGATGCGCCCCATGCTGGATGAAAGGTGTATTTCGGTCCCGTGAATTCATAGCGATAACGATAGCGCATCTCTTCGGCCGACACCCAATACCGCGAGCTGTGATAAGGATACCAAGCGCGTTTGATGTAGCGATACGCATAGGGATCGCCGCACAGCGACTGTTCACCTTCACACGCACCGCGACGCTTATCGTCCCACTTACGCATACCCTTCGGGAAATCAATGCCGCGCTCAGGCGCCACAAACAGATCCTTGCCAGCCTGCGCGGCAGGCGCACCCACAAACATCGGCGCCGCCACAGCGACCAGAGCCGCACAAATCATTGAACCGCGCATCACGGTACTCCTCGCCAAACACTCATTGAGAACACTAATTTCGAACACCACTCAACACCGTATATGCCTAATGTTGTCTTAACAAACCAGCCAACGCAACCCGATCACTTCCAATATCATGGTCCTTTATTGATTTTTTGGATCGTCGCTTAATGAAATCCTCACCCTGATCGATGCAAAGTCAGAGGCTGCGAGACATCCGTGCCGCCCGCAATTTGTCAAATGTTGCATCGGCGCGTCATTCTCGGTTTGTAATTTGAACTTGGAAATCCTCGTGTCGCGTGCAGTTGCCACCAACCGCTCGTCAGATCCGGAGAACGCATCCACCGATTTGGATGCTGTTCTTACGGACAACGCCGCGCGTCTGAACGCCATCCTCGGCCGTTGGCGCAGCGAAGACGGCAGCCGCAAACTCCCATTACCGTTGGCCCGCGCGCCCGAAACAGCCACACTCGATACTGCACAGTCCCAACCACAGCCCGAGTCACAGCCACCTGCCGCAGCGGCTCCAGTCCCCTCTCCACAATCGCTGCCTCAGCCCGGAGCTGAAACACCCGCACCAGTTGAAGCCCCAAGCACTCAAGCTATCCCAGCCCCAGAAGCACCCAGCACTCAAACAAAACCGCGCCCAAAACCAGCAACAAAACGACCACGCGCAGAAGTTCCGGTGCTCGAAACACCCGCACCTGCAGCAAAACCAAACCTCTCGGCACCCAAGCCCGAACTCAAAGCCGCACCACTCCGCGCACCCTCCACACTGCGCATCGAACCCGTCGCCGCACCTCTGTCACAGCCCGCAATCGCCCGCCCAACAGGCACAGGCAAACAGCAAGGCGAACTCTGGGCCGCACTCATCGCCTCCAAACGCGCCATCAAGGCCGTCGGTTGGTTCAGTTGCCTCATTAACATCCTGATGCTCACCGGCCCGCTCTTCATGTTGCAGGTCTACGACCGTGTCATGACCTCAGGCAGCATCTCAACGCTTGTCGCCTTGCTTGGATTAACCGCCGCACTTTACGGCATCATCGGCGTGCTCGAACTCGTGCGCGGTCGCCTCGTCACCCGCATCGGCGTCGAGATCGATCAACGCATCGGCGATCGCATTTTTGAATCCGCCCTAAAAAAGTCTGTCACCAATTCAGGCTCCCCCATCGGGGCCCAACGCGAGTTGGACGCACTCCGCACCTTCGTCGCCGGCCCCGCGCCGATGACATTCTTCGACGCCTGGTGGACGCCAATCTATCTACTCGTCATCTTCCTGACCCATTGGACGCTCGGCCTCGCCGCAACCGTGGGCTCAGCGCTTCTATTGTTCACGGCCTACCTCAGCGATACCCGCAGCCGCGCCGCCCTACTCGAAAGTCAGAAAGCCGCAATCAAAAGCGTCGAGATCGCCGAAACCGGACAGCGCAACGCCGCCACCATCACCGCCATGGGTATGCTCAGCGCCTACCGCAATCGTTGGCAGAAATTCAACCAAGAGGCCCTCGCGTGGCAGGTCTACGCCTCAGACCGGCTCGGCACCATCTCAGCCATATCAAAAACCCTGCGCCTATTGATGCAGTCGATCATGCTCGCCATCGGCGCAGCACTTGCTGTTAAAGGCGACATCAGTTCAGGTTCAATCATCGCAGCCACCATTATTTTCGGCCGCGCCCTCGCCCCTGTCGAACAAGTCATCGCCCATTGGCGTTCATCGTTGAAAGCCTACGAGAGTTACAAAAAACTCGCCGAGTTACTCAACGATGTCCCCCCGCTCGCTGCTCGCATCAACCTGCCCACACCAAAAGGCCGCATCGATGTCGATGGCCTTCGTGTTGCTGCTCCTGAATCCCGCCAGCTCATTCTTTCCAACATCAGCTTCAAAGTCGAACCCGGCACCATGCTCGCCGTCGTCGGCCCCAGCGGCTCAGGAAAATCCACACTAGCCCGCGCCCTCGTCGGTCTCTGGCCGCCGTTTGCCGGTACCATCAAAATTGACGGCACGCCCTTGCAGCAATGGAACACCGAAGACATCGGTCAGCACATAGGCTACCTGCCGCAAGATACCGAACTCTTCTCCGGCACCGTGCGCGACAACATTGCGCGCTTCCGTACCGACGTGAGCGACGATGAAGTCTTCGCCGCCGCCGCCGCCGCCCACGCCCACGACCTGATCATGACCTTGCCCAAAGGTTACGACACAGAACTCGGCTCCTTCGGTCAGCATTTATCCGGTGGTCAGCGCCAACGCCTAGCGCTCGCCCGCGCACTCTTCCGTTCGCCCGCCATTGTCGTCCTCGACGAGCCCAACGCCAATCTTGACCGTGCCGGTGATGAAGCCCTCGCCGCCGCCATCGATGACATGCGCAAGCGCGGCCAAGCCATCGTGCTAGTTTCCCATCGCGTCCAAGCCATTCAGATCGCCGACACCTTGCTCTATCTCGAACGCGGCACCCAAAAGGCCTTTGGCCCCAGAGCTGAAGTCTTGAAACTGATTTCCGGCCAGCCAGCCCCCCCCGCGACGCCAGCCACCAAACCAGCCACAGCACCAGCCACACCCAGCCAAGCGCGCGCGCCAGCGCCTCCCTCAACACCGAGTGCCGCTTGATGCGCTTACCCATCCCCCGCAATCTCAGTCTAGCCAGCGCAACGCCCGCAGCGTTGCCCGCAGTGCCGCCGCGCATTCAAACAACCGAAGACCTCTGGCCCTCCACCGAACCGTGGATCGGACACGGTAAGTACACAGTCCTCGGCCTCGGCGCCGTTATACTGCTCTTCGGGCTCATTTCCATTAACGGCGCCGTCGTAACACAAGGTACCGTAACAGTCGAAAGCAACTACAAAACCATCCAGCATCTCGACGGCGGTATTGTTCAAAAAATCCTCGTCAAAAACGGAGATCACGTCAAAAGCGGCGACGTCATCGTCCGCCTCGACGATACGCAAGTGCGTGCCAATCTCGGCGTTGCACGCGGTCGCTATCTCGACGCACTGACACAAAAGCTACGCCTCGAAGCCGAGCGCGACGAAAAGCCAAGCTTCAAACTTCCAGCCACCATCGGACCCGACCTCGACGATCCGCATATTCTTCGCTTGTATGACGCTCAACATACGCTGTTCCTCGCCCGCCGCACCTCTCAGACCGGCGAGCAAAACATGCTGCGCCAACGTGTTGAGCAAATCACCACCGACCTTGCTGGCCTCACCCGCCAATCAGAATCCCGTGATCGCGAGTACGGCCTCAACGAACGCGAACTCAAAAACGTCTTGCCCTTGTTCGAAAAGGGCTTCGTCAATCAGCAGCGATTAAGCCCGTTACAACGCGACCAAGTCCGCCTCGAAGGCGAATTGAACCGCATAAAAAGCGACATAGCCAAGGCGCGCTCAGGCGTTGCCGAAGCCGAAATGAAACTCGCCCAAGGCCGCAAAGAATTTCAAAGCCAGATCGCTGAAGAACTTCGCAAAGTCGAAGGTCAACTGAACGAAGCCACCGAAAGCAAGACAGCGCTCGAGGATAAAATCAGCCGCACCGAAATCAGAGCGCCGCGTGCCGGCCGCATCCATGCTCTAGCGCCAACCACTGAAGGCGGCGTTATCGGTCCCGGAACCGCCATCGCCCAAATCATCCCCGATGGCGAAAAACTAATCATCGAAGCAAAAATTCAACCCCAGGACATCGACAAGGTCCGCGGCGGCCTCCCCGCATCCATCCGCTTCCCGTCGTTCGACGCAAAAACCACGCCACGTCTCGACGGCATCGTCACCACGGTCTCGCCAGCCCAACTTAAAGACCAAGACAACCAAAATCGCCCATATTTCATGGCCCAAATCGAACTACCCGCACACGAGATCGAAAAAATCGGGCGCCAACATCGCCTCGTGCCCGGTATGCCCGCCGAAGTCTACATCGAGACCAACGCCCGCACGATCCTAAGCTACATCATGAAGCCCATCATGGATCTCATCACCCCGATGGGCCGCGACGGCTAAGTCTACGAGCCAGCCATTCCAAAAATCGTCGACACCAGCTATCTCTTGCTAACCGCGCCATCCCAGTACGGCGCAGCGGAGAGCAGCACGGCATGTCGACACTTCTAATCAAGAACGCAACCGTCATCGTCACCATGGACGACGCGCGTCGAGAATTAAAAGACACCAGCCTCTACGCCATCGACGGCGTGATTTCCGCCCTTGGCCCCGCAGCGTCTCTCCCCGCCTGGGCCGACCGCATCATTGATGCCCATGACCACGTCGCGGTGCCGGGCTTCGTCAACACGCATCACCATCTCGTCCAAAACCTGACCCGCGCCGTTCCCGCCGCACAAGACGCCCCGCTCTTCGGTTGGTTGAAAGCGCTCTATCCCATCTGGGCCAATCTAACGCCAGACCACGTCTATTCCGCAGTCGCTCTCGGCCTCGCTGAACTTGCTCTATCCGGCTGCACCACCTCGTCCGACCACCTCTACCTTTTCCCCAACGGCAGCCGTCTCGACGATGAAATTCGCGCCGCCCGCGATGTCGGCGTCCGTTTCACCGCCACGCGCGGCTCCATGAGCATTGGCGAAAGCAAAGGCGGCTTACCCCCCGACCGCATCACCGAAAGTGAACCCTCAATCCTGCGCGATTGCGAACGCCTCATCGACACTTACCATGACGCCTCCCGCCACGCGATGCTCAACATCGCCCTCGCCCCCTGTTCACCGTTCTCAGTCAGTCGCGAATTAATGCGCGACACAGCAATTCTCGCGCGTCAGAAAGGCGTGCGCCTCCACACCCATCTAGCCGAAAACGTCGAAGACATCGCTTACAGTCTGGAAAAATTTGGCGTCCGCCCCGGCCAATACGCCGAGGACTTAGGTTGGGTCGGCCACGACGTCTGGCATGCCCACTGCGTCCAACTCGACGCATCCGAAATCGAACTCTTCGGTCGCACCGGCACCGGCATCGCCCACTGCCCCTGCTCCAACATGCGCCTCGCCAGCGGTATCGCCCCCATCGGTGCCATGCTGCGCGCCCACGTCCCCATCGGTCTCGGCGTCGATGGGTCCGCCTCCAACGACAGCGGCCATATGTTGAACGAAGTCCGTCAAACCATGCTGCTCCAACGCGTCAAAGGCGACGCGGGCGCCATGTCAGCACGCACAGCACTTGAACTCGCCACGCGCGGAGGCGCACGGGTACTTGGGCGCAGCGACATCGGCCACCTAGCCCCCGGCATGTCTGCCGACGTCTGTCTCTATAATCTGAACACCATCGACTTCGCAGGTGCTGACTGGGACCCCGTGGCAGCTCTTGTTTTTTGCGGCCCCGCCAAATCCACCTACACAGTCATCAACGGTCGCGTTGTGGTCGACAACGGTCGATTGACAACAATGGACTTACCCAAGCTTGTCACCGAACACCGCAGACTAACTCGCCAGCTCATGACAACAGCATAAGCCATACGCGCGTTATCAACCCGCAGCCGTCAATTCATCCATCTGTTGCTCAGCCCGCCGCGCCCGCACTTCGGCCAAACCGCGATTGAGCTCCGCCCCTAGAATAACAATGATCGCTGACAATTGAAAAAACACGAGCGCAATCATCAACTGCGTCAGCCCCGCATAGAAGCGCGAGTAGTCATTAAACTGCAGCCAGCGCGCAAACAGGTTTGCTGTCAAAACCCATAAAAAAATACTCAGCGCCACTCCCGGCAACACATCACGCAGCGTCCGCCGTCCCGCAGCCAAAAACAAATGGTACGCCAGCAATTGCGCCGCCACGATTGTGAATACTATGAGATAGCGAATTAGAAACGGCGTCCACCCCTGATCAGCCAACCACAACAACCACGTCGGCTTAAACCGCGCGGCCACCTGCGGCCCCACCACAACGCCCCATGCAATCGCCAGCATCCCAAGCGCACTCAACAGCACCAGAAACGAACTCTGCAGCACGCAAGCAAAGTAATTCTTCGTCTCTTTTACGCGATACGCCGTGTTCAGCGCCGCACGCAACGTCTCAATCGCACTCGTTGCAAAAAACAAGGCAATCAGCGCGCCCACGGTCAACAGACCAAATCTACTTTGCCCCATCACCGCCATAACTTCCGGCTCAAGCGCACTCGCCACTGGCGTGGGAACAATTTGAAACAGCTGCGCCACGGCCCGCTTCGCCAGCGCTTCGCCACCGAAGTACCCTGCAAACGCGCCTAAAAAGATCGAAAACGGAAACAGCGACAGCACAAACGCGAACGCCACCGCGCTGGCCATTGAGAATCCACTGTCCGCATAGAGTTCGTAAACGGCATTCCAAAAAGTCTTGAGCTGGCGCATTCTGCCCCTCCGTTGCCTCCCTATAGCCAGCACACGGTCAAGCGTCCATTGTTAACACTCAACCGCACGAACACTCACACCTCAGCGGTCAATTCGCGCCAACAATGCATGCTCGCAAGCCGGGAGTACCGGTTCGCCCGAAAACGCGGTCAAACATAATTTCAGAGGACATTTCGGACAGGAACAGTAAAGTCTTGTGCCCAATCACACATAACCGTTGAAGGCCAATGCTGCGCCCCTCAATAGTCTAAAGGACGCAGCAGGCAACCAAACAGCCTAGCACCGCTAAGCGCGTAACGTGTTACCGGTCAGCGCGTTACAGGTCAGCTTGTTACAAATCAGCCTGTGTATCAGGCTTCGGTCGACGACGACCACGCTCCGATTTAACCCGCGACGATAACTTTTCCGCCATCGCATCCACGTGCCGTTGTGCGGCTTCAAACGCATCTCTAATAGCCAGACTCAAGTCCTCGTTCGCCTTTGTGCCTTCGCGCTCTTGCGTGATCACGAGCGCTTGTCGCCCAGGCACCGAGATCTCAATTTTGACTTGGAACACTTTCGGTTTCTGCGGGCTCCTGTGTGGTGCTTCCACCACCACACGACAATGAGACATCCGATCAAAATGCCGTTCTAACTTAGCGAATTTCTCTCGAATACGATTTTCAACCGCGTCACTCTTTTCAAGGCCATGAAAGTGAATCTCAAGCGGAATCGTCATGTGTTGGCACCTATTGCAAAGTCCAATCCCCGTCGACGCGGGATCTAAGCTTAACACCAAGCCGCGACTTGTGAACCGGGAAATGGTGCTAAAAATGCGAAAAAGCCGCTCACCGTATGGTGAGCGGCTCTTCTCTCAAGACGGCGGAAGCAGTCAAAAGACTTAGCGCTTGGCCAGCGCGTCACGAATCTCTCTGAGATAGACTTCCGACTGCGGGGGTGCAGCAGGCGCAGCCGCAGGTTTTTCTTTCTCGAAGCGCTTCTTCGCCCCGTTGATTCCCTTCACCAGAAGGAACACAGCAAACGCCGTCAGCAAAAACTTGATAATCGCGTTGATGAACATGCCGTACTTAATTTCAACACCTTTAACGGGCGACACCATCAAGGTCGAGAAATCGATGCCCGCAAGCGCATAACCAATGATCGGCATGATCATGTTGTCGACCAAGGTCGTCACGATGGGGGTGAACGCCGCCCCCATAATCACGCCAACGGCGAGATCAACAACGTTGCCCTTCATGGCAAATTCTTTAAATTCCTGCATCATACTCATAGCGCTAGTCTCCCATTGCGTGCCGACATCAAGCCAGCACTTCCCCGACAATCCCCCCAGCCATCAAGTAATTTGATGGAACGGAGCGCATGAAAATCCCAACCAAATCGCCCATCCGTTGAATGGACAAAATCCTCTCAACGACCCAACGCAGCGATTCGGCCACGCCCCAAACATAATCAAAATAGCGCCGTATGCATCATCTTCTGTACAATTTGCGCCCGATAAAATGGGGTCAAAGTGAACAAAAGTCGGGAAAACGCCGGTTTGACCGAGATTCAACGGTTCCGTCCGTCGCGCCGAAGCGTCGGCAACCCGATCCCGGCCGCCTCAAAACCTCCATCAACCGCAAGCAGTTGCCCGGTTATGTAGCTCGCCCGTTCACTGCACAGGAAAAACACCGCATCAGCGATTTCGTCCTCAAGTCCATATCGGTTCAGCGGAATCGCATCGTGATAATCAGCTCTGATCTCTGGACTATGAACTGCTTTCGCCATCGCGGTATCAACCGGCCCCGGCGCCACCGCATTCACTCGAATACCGGCGCTCGCCAGCTCAACCGCGAGCTGCTTCGTCAAATGCGCCAGCGCCGCCTTGCTGGTCCCGTATGCCACCCGCAGCGTCGACGCCCGCAATCCCGAGATCGATGTGATGTTGACGATAGCCCCACCCTGTTCACTCAACAAAGGTGCAGCAGCAATCGTTACAAAAAACGGCCCAGTTAAATTCACATCTAGTACGCGCGACCACTCCTGCTG
>JABFRJ010000526.1 GCA_013141255.1 Hyphomicrobiaceae bacterium | reverse complement strand
GGATTTTAAGACCAATCGCTTCAACTTGTTCATTGTGGCGCTGTCGGTTGGTTTTGGTCTCATTCCACTGGTTGCGCCTGACTTCTTCAAGAAGTTGCTGGTGCTGGCGCCGTCATGGGGTCCGATCCTGCATTCTGGGATTATTTTGACGGCCATCACGTCGGTTCTGCTCAATGTCTTCTTCAATGGTCTTGGCGACCGCGAAGAGGCGATGAAGGCGGCAGCGCGGACGACGCACGGCAGCGAATAAGGTCTTTTAAGTAGACACGATGGATCAGGCGCGAACCTTTTTTAGGCTTCGCGCCTGATTTGTATCTAAGCCGGATAGCGACGATCTTATGTGCGCGCGGGCTTCATCGACAACGGCGTCGGCGAACGTGCGGACTTTTAATGGGACCATGCGACTATATGCATGGAGTATGGCCAAAGTTACGGGTGGGGGTGCGTAGTCGGTCAATATGGGCACGAGCGTGCCGCGTTTGATATGAGGCGCGATTTCAAACAGTGGCTTTATTACGATGCCTTCGCCGGTTAAGGCCCAATCGGTCAGTATATCGCCGTCGTCGGTGTCGAGATGGCCAGAGACTGAGACGTCAAAGTCGCGTTTACCTTTGATGAGTGTCCAACGCGACTGGCGGGCTCCGGGATAACGCAGTTTCAAGCAATGATGTTTTTCAAGATCGGCTGGTGTTTTCGGGAGACCCATGCGGTCGATGTAGCTTGGCGCGGCGCAAAGTGTGCGTTCGACGTCGGCGATCTTGCGGACAACGAGGGAGCTGTCGGTTAGTGGTGCCATGCGGACGGCCACGTCGACGGCTTCGGTGAAGAGGTCGACGAGGTAGTCTGAGAGGCGGAGAAATACATCAATCTCGGGATGGCTGGCATGAAAGCGCGGGACGAGCGGGGCAATAACGCGACGCCCAAAGCCGAGTGGGGCTGTTACTTTTAGTACGCCTCGAGGGGCCGCGCCTTTGTCGGCGATGCTGGCTTCTGCTCGGTCGAGGGCCTCGCAAACTTCGACGCAATGCTCGTAAAACGTGCGACCCTGCTCGGTTAAGTGCATTTTACGAGTGGTGCGATTGAACAGGCGGCAGCCCAGTTGCTGTTCAAGGGTGCGGATGCGATGGCTGACGACGGCTGCGGATAGACGCATGGAGCGGCCGGCTGCGGAGAAGCTGCCAAGTTCGACGGTGCGGATCAGGACGCGGATATTTTCTAGCTTTGACATTTGCGCTTGGATTTTGAAAGTTAGAACACTTTTCGATGGTATCGCAAACTGAAGTTGCTGCATAGTTTGATCGGTATTGGTTGCGATGACCCGAACTTGTTGTGCCGGGAGGGGCGAATGGATGCGATCATAATGGAATGGGGCGGGCTGCTCCTACGCTGGGTGCACATTATCACCGGCATCGCGTGGATTGGGTCATCATTTTATTTCATGCATCTCGATGCTGCGTTGAAAGCCATTCCGGACATTCCGCAGGGCAAAGGTGGGGAGGCATGGGAGGTGCATGGCGGCGGTTTCTATCAGGTGCGCAAGTATCTGGTGGCGCCGGATAAGCTTCCGACAGAGCTGATGTGGCACAAGTGGGAGAGCTACTCGACGTGGATCTCGGGTTTTTTCTTGCTGGTGTGGGTCTACTATCTCGGTGCCGATTTGTATTTGATTGACCCCGCGGTGCGGACGTTGTCGCCTATTGTCGCTGCTGCAATCGGACTTGGTGGCTTGGCTGTTGGCTGGGTCGTTTATGACACGCTGGTTAAATCGCCGTTGGCGAAGAACGAAGTCGTACTGGCTGCCGTTGGCTTTGCCTTCATCATGGGGATGGCTTGGTTCTTCCAGCAGATGTTCTCGGGTCGGGGAGCGCTTATTCATACAGGTGCGTTGATGGCCACGATCATGAGCGGCAACGTGTTCATGAATATCATCCCGAACCAGAAAAAAGTTATTGCGGACTTAATTGCTGGTCGCGCGCCTAATCCTGATTTTGGTAAGCAAGCCAAAACTCGGTCGCGGCACAACAACTATCTGACGTTGCCGGTGTTGTTCCTGATGATCTCGGGGCACTACCCGATGACGTTCATGGCGCACTACGCGTGGGTTATGGTGGGCTTTGTTTTGGTTGCTGGCGCGAGTGTGCGTCATTTCTATAATGAACGTCATGCTGGTCGTGGGAATGCGTGGTGGGCTTGGGGGCTTGCGGCGGCGTGCATTGCGGTAGCGATCTATATATCGATGTTGTCCAATCCGACGGGGCGGGAGAAACTCGGTCTTAGAGCGTTGAAGCCGATTAAAGTGGCGTCATTGGCGACAGTGCCTAAGTCAGTCGATGATATTCTGTCGAGCCGTTGTGGCATGTGCCATGCGGCTGAACCGGTATATCTTGGTATTATAGCGCCGCCAAAGGGTGTCATGTTTGATACGCCGCAGCATATTGTGCGACACGCAAATGCCATTCGGTTGCATTCGGTGCGGACGGCGGCCATGCCTCCGAACAACATCACGCAAATGACTTTGGCAGAACGACGGGTGCTGGCTGATTGGTTGAGCACGGTGCGTTGATAGCGATCAAGTGTCACACGTTTTTGACAATGAGCATTGAGCCTACATGACTCGTCGTATCACCAGAATTGACAACGGATTGCCGACCGAGGCTTGGCAGCAGTTGGGCGCGGATATTGTGGCGCGGTTGCATACGCTTGCTGAGATCAGCGACGAGTCTGGGCAACTTACGCGGCTCTATTTGGGGCCGGCGCACAAACGCGCGGTTGCGCTGGTGTCCAATTGGTTTGAGACTGCGGGGCTTGAGACGCGAGTTGATGCGACTGGGTCGGTCGTCGGGCGGTATGGGGCACAAGGCGACGGTGGACCTGTGCTCATTCTGGGGTCACATATCGACACGGTGCGGAACGCCGGGCTTTACGATGGCAATCTCGGCGTGGTCACTGCCTTAACAGTGGTTGAGCGGCTGTCACGTGCAGGTGTGCGATTGCCGTTTGCGATTGAGGTTGTTGCTTTTGGTGACGAGGAAGGCGTGCGGTTTGCTTCGGCGCTGGGTGGGTCGCGTGCGCTGGCAGGACGGTTTGATCCGAGGCTGCTTGATGAACGAGACGCAGATGGGATTAGTCGGCGTGCGGCGCTTGAGGCGTTTGGTTGTCGGCCCGAGTTGATTGCTGCTGAGGCGCGTGATCCTGGTCGCGTGCTCGGCTATGTTGAAGTTCACATCGAGCAGGGTCCGGTGCTTGAGGCGGATGGGCTTGCGGTCGGTGTAGTGACGGCGATTAACGGTGCGAGCCGTGGTCGCGTTGGGGTGCGTGGCGAAAGTGGGCATGCAGGCACAGTGCCGATGATCATGCGGCGTGACGCGCTGGCACGGTCGTTCGATTCTAGTGATCGGATTGGTTGGGCTTGGTTGCGC
>JABFRJ010000177.1 GCA_013141255.1 Hyphomicrobiaceae bacterium | reverse complement strand
CGAACACCGCACCGGGTGTTTCATCGGACGTGGTAGAAGCGCCCGTTGGAAACACGCCGCGAAACGCTGAAACGCCAGTAGAAACAGGCGATGCAGCGCCGAATGAAACACTCGACGAAACACCGTGTTCAGCCGTTCAGCCCGACCCGACCAAATTGACGGTCGCTGAACATCCCGCCGAACGCCTTGTTGCGCTTTTACATGAGAGGGGCGGTGAGGTGTTCGGTTCCCAGCGCACGCTCGGGCAAGTGGTCGGCATCAGCGCGGCGCAGTTGAACCGGGTATTGCACGACTTGGCCGCATCGGGGCGGGTGCAGGTCTTCGCGGGAAAGAGTGGAACGCGGGTCAAGTTGGCTGCTTAGTCAACGGACAAACAAAAACACGAAGTTACTCAATTAGTTTTCTTGCTTTTGAGTCCGATTGAAGCGTTGTAAATTTGGGCCAAATTAAACAGTGCGAAGCACGTCGCTATCGACAAACCGACGCTTACCATCGTACCAATCATGGCAAACTCGGACCCCCGCGAGGGGACTTGCGCGTCTTTCATACCTTCTATCAATCGACGATAAACACCGGGCGGATGAGGCGAAGCAACAATGTTCAATTGACCTACAAGTATAAATGGTTTTCGCCGCATCAATTTGCCCAACTCTTGGTTGAAAAGGTCATCTTGACCACTGGCGACCAAGATTCAAGAGCCGTCACATTCCCGCGCGACCAACTGTGAGTTTTTCGACAGATTACTTCACTTGCCCTCAAAACGTAATGGAATGCTGCAGAAGCAACGCACGCTTTGCGAGAGGTAGGTACAGAACGCCTGAAACATCTTGTAGTCCTTGAAGGCGAATCGCCATCAAAGTTCGACCCGACGCTTCATTTATATCGAGGCTAGGATGCAAAAATTCATAACCATAATAGTTGCGACTTTGGTGGGCGTCGGATGCGCAAGCCGACAATACGCCAGCACCGCATATGCCGGGCTCCCAGAAATCGAAATCACCACAAAAGACGCGCGGTTCTCGATAATCGACAACTCTGCGCAAAGTCGCATGCGCGTTTCAACAGACCTAGCTACGGTCATCGGCTTCGGCGCTGGCGTCGGTACGTTTTACCGCACAGCCGCCGAACAGTATCTCCGGGAGAATGCTCCAACCTGCAACATCAGCGACGGGTATTTCTTAGCCGAGCCGCATTGGGAATACGTTTACAAGTGCGCACCTTGACGCCCGTCCAACGCGCATCCGCATTTAACTGCGTTTCATTGCCACCACGTTCGCACCTTCCGACCCCGCAACAATGCCGTCCAACCGCCGCCCCCAACGCTCCAACGCATCGCGCTTTTCCGCTGTATAAGTGTGCTTGTTGTAGACCGCTTGCGTGATAGATGCGCGCGCCGTCGAAACGTGATTGAGCACCGCAGAGATAACGTGTGGAGAAACACCAAGCTCACCTAGTTGCGTGGCACACGTCCGCCGCAAGTCGTGAACATTGAACCGCTCCACACCTTCAATCGAGCCGCGCGCACGGCCCAGCGCCCGCGTTGGCGCATGTGCGTGCATTGATCCGTCACAGTTGGCCGATGAGAATAGATGCGTCGGCTTCGGCTTTTGCAGCTTGTCATCATAGAACGTCGCAAATCTTGCTTCACCCAGCGCCAAGGCTTCGCGAATGAGCCGCACAGCCAAGGGCGATAGCGGCACCTCATGCTTACGGCCATTCTTCGCGCGCTCTTTTGGTATCGTCCAAAGCGGCGCAACATCGTTCAAGCTCAACTCGGCAACAGCCGTCTCGGCGACCTCACCAATGCGTTGCCCCGTCACAAGCGCCAACTGCATTGCGAGCGCTGTTGCACGCGTCATTGGAAAGTCGCCCTCTTGGCGCTTCGGCGGGCTCACAATGGGTGCAGCTTCCAACGCCGACCACAGCGCCTTGATTTCATCCGGCGATAGCACGCGGTCGCGCGGCTGCGATTGGTCCGCTGGCGACTTGAGGCCGCTTGTCGGGTCGATTTCCAGCATGTCGCGGGACAGAGCCCAGCGCACGATTGCACGCGTCCAAGCGAAGACATGGTTGGTTCGCTGTGTGAGTTTACGGCCTTCGTATGCGCTCGCCTTGGTAGTGCCGTCCGCGTTCGGTTTGCGGCGCTTCGCTAGCTCGGCGCGCCCGTCGGTCTTGCTGTCCACTCCGTCAAGCATGCGTGCGAGGTCGCGGCGGCGAATTTCTGGCAGCTTCATATGGCCGATGATTGGATTTATATGCACACGCAACATGGACTCTACGTCACGTAACGACCGCTCGCTTCTGCCCTTCTGGCGTTTGTGCGCTAACCATAGTTCGGCGGTGTCGGCGAACGTCGGCGCGGCCTTCCGCTCTTGAACGCCTGCAGCCGGGTCGGCACCATCGCCCGCTGCAATGCGCGCCTTGTCCGCTTCTATCCTGGCATCCTCTAGTGACTTGTCCGGGTACCGCCCCAAAGTCATCGTCCGCTTTGTGCCGTCGGACTTGCGCCGATAACGCACTACCCACGTCTTAGAGCCGGTCGGCGTAATCCGAAGTTCAAGCCCTTCACACTTGGTATCGCGGATTTCAAAGCGCTTATCCTTCAATCCATACGGGTCGCCCTTCATCGCTTCGGAAGGGAACGTTGCCGTGGCACACGCCCTATCTGTGAGGCGAGTTCTCGCACTTAGCTTTACTTTGGTCATTCCGCCCTCGCCTTGCGTCGGGTACCGACCGGGTACCATGCACAACCGGATTCAGTAGCTCTCTCCTGAACCTAACCGGACGACAAATACCAGTGTTTGGACGCAAAATCAAAGTGTTGAATAGTGCAGTAAGGTTCGAAAATGAATCGTACAGATCACATCTGAACACATTCCTAATCTGTAGGCCATGGGTTCAAATCCCGTCGGGATCACCAAAAAGGCAATACATTCAACATTGTCCCAAACAAAAATGTCCTAAATTTAGCGACCAACATTCAATATAGTTGGCGACCAACTAGACATCAACAAAACGCTGGTATGTAAGTATTGTTGCAGGCGGTATCCGGGCAACTGTACATGCATTGTACGTTAGAGTTCGCCAATATACCGCCCTCAAATTCTAATCAACGATGCTTTCATGCCTCCCCTATTTCAGGCTCGGTTGTGATCGGTGCGCGCCATTGGAATAATCGGACACAAACGCGTTCGGTTTCGAGCAGACAGTGGTAAAACCAGTCAGATTGTCAGAACCCGCCAATCTTTTGCCCAACTCTGGCCGCTAAGCTCACACATAGGGTAGTTACGAAAACTTAAGACTATTTAGTTAACGATCCGGTATCGAATAGATCACACGCCGGTTGGGGGGAGCGGAACATGGTTCCAATCCTGGCGCGCGTGGTCCCGTACCGTCCTACCCCCGGGGGAGTACTGCGTGCCCGAA
>JABFRJ010000488.1 GCA_013141255.1 Hyphomicrobiaceae bacterium | reverse complement strand
TCCCGGCGCCATCCGCATGAGTGAAGCCAACGCCGCGCGCGCGGGCGTCTCAGATTTTACAGACTTTAAATGCAATGCCATCAGCGAACTCGTGCCGCCTGAAGGACCAAAGGGCCTGGTCATCGCCAACCCGCCTTATGGTGATCGCATCGGCGAGAAGCACAATCTGACGCCGCTGTATCGCGCGCTTGGGCAAACCTTGAAGTCGCGTTTTTCCGGCTGGCGCGTTGGCGTCATCACCAGCGGCAACGAACTTGCGCACGCAACCGGATTACCGTTTTTGGCCACCACCGCCCCTGTCGCCCACGGAGGACTGCGCGTCACGCTTTGGCAGACGGAGCCGTTGCCGTAGTGGCTAACCGTTCCGGGCGTTCACAGCGTCACGACCACGCTGCCAACCTTGCGGTGTGTGTCGGCGCGCGCATGAGCATCGCATATCCGATCCAGGGGAAAGCAGCTGTCGATCACGGGTTTAAAGGCGCCCGCCTCGCATAGATTTTTGAGTTCAGCAATATCCTGAGCGCGCTCGGGCGCCGTGCCGCCTGCAACTCTCAGTCCGCTCATCTTCGATTGAAACGGCGCTTTGACGAGTTCGCCAAGACTGGCGGCGATGATCAACAAACGTCCGTCTTTGTTGAGCGCATTCCTGCAGCGCGCAAACGGCGCGTTGCCAACCGTGTCGAGGATCACGTCCCACGTGAGCCCGGGCGCTGCGAAGTCCGACGCGTTGTAGTCGATCACCTCATCGGCGCCGAGCGCGCGGACAAGTGCGCTGTTGGCCGCTGAGCAGACACCGGTGACATGGCAGCCATAATGCTTGGCCAATTGCACGGCCGCCGAGCCGACAGCACCCGACGCGCCGTTGATTAAAACCTTCTCGCCGCGTTGTACGTTTGCGACATCGCGCAAGAAATACAAAGCCGTCGTGCCGCCGAACGCTATGGCTGCGGCCTCTTCAAACGAGAAGTCCGGCGGCATCAGCGCGATTGCGCCATCGTGAGGCATCACTTTCAATTCGGCATGACAGCCCATCGCCACGCCTGGGAATGCAAACACGCGGTCGCCTTTTTGAAAGCGCGTCACGTTCTGTCCAACCGCTTCGACAAGACCTGCGAGTTCTGTGCCGAGCACCGGGTTGCGCGGACGTGTCAGCCCGAGGAACAGGCGCGCTGGAATCGAGAAGCCCGGCGGAAAGTTTGCCCCGCGAATCCGCGCGTCACCTGATGACAGCGTTGCCGCGTGGATGCGGATCAGTACGTCATTGGGTCCCGCCACCGGCGCTGGAACGTCAACAACCCGCACCACTTCCGGCGCGCCATACGCTGTGCAAACGGCTGCTTTCATTATTGTGTCCCGCGATTGCGCATCATAGTGCCCTCAATGGTCGCGCATCTGGGCGGGAGTGGGGCTGTGACCGGCGAGCGCCCCCTACCGCCAACTGTGCCTTCCCGGAAGCCGCGTGTGAAGCGTCAGCGAAACACAAGAGGCTATCCGGGATCACGTCCGTCGAACGTGAGCAAGGACGCGATCCCGGGTCTTGGCTATTGATGCTGCGCATCACCGCCTGCCCGGGAAAGCATAGGATAATTAAGTCCGCTCAACGCCCGCATATTCAAACACCGTCTCGCCAGCCACAACCGTGCGCAGAACGCGGCCTTGCATCTTGGCTTCGTCGAACGGCGTGTTCTTGGAGCGCGAGCGCAGCAGGTCTTTGTTGACCACCCACGGCTCGCCGGCATCGAACAGCACGAGATCGGCAATCGCGCCTTTGACGAGGCGGCCCGAGTGTAACCCAAGCAAGCGCGCCGGGTTGATGGTCATCGCCTTTAACAACGCGAGCAATGTTACTTCACCGGCGTTGACGAGGCGCAACGCAGCGCTGAGCAGCGTCTCAAGGCCGACCGCGCCGTCAGCCGCTTCCGCGAATGGGCGGCGCTTGGTGTCAGCGTCTTGCGGATCATGTGACGAGACGATGATATCGATGTCGCCGCTGGCGATGCCGCGCACCATCGCCACGCGGTCGTCCTCGCGGCGCAGCGGCGGGCGGACCTTGAAGAACGTGCGGTATGAGCCGATATCGTTTTCGTTCAGCGTCAGGTGATTGATCGACACGCCGCACGTCACCGCCATCTTGCGGGCCTTGGCGTTGCGGATCACGTCCAGGCTTTCGGCGCAGCTGATGGTCGCCGCGTGATAGCGCCCGCCGGTCATTTCAACGAGCCGCACGTCGCGTTCAAGCGTGATCGTCTCCGATAATTTTGAAGCGCCGGACAATCCGAGACGTGCTGCCACTTCGCCGGAGTTCATCGCCGAATTTCCGGCCAGATCCGGGTCTTCGGTGTGATGCACGATCAGCGCGCCGAAGTCCTTGGCGTAGTTCAATACGTTGCGCATCACGCGTGTGTTCGCAACGCTCGATTTGCCGTTTGAAAACGCAATCGCGCCCGCGCGTTTCAAGAGGCCGATCTCGGTCATCTCCTCGCCTTTGAGGCCCTTGGTCATCGCCGCCATCGTGTGGACGTGAACCAGCGCGTTGTCGCGGGCGCGGCGCTGGATGAAGTCAACAAGCGCCACGCTGTCGATGACCGGATTGGTCTCCGGCATCACGACCATTGTGGTGACGCCGCCGGCAGCTGCTGCGTGGCTGGCGGTCTTTAAAGTTTCGCGGTGCTCGTATCCGGGTTCGCCGGTGAACACCTGCGCGTCGATCAGGCCGGGTGCCAGCACGTGGCCCTTGCAGTCAACAACGGTTGCGCCTTCGGGCGCGTTGCGGCGCAAGTGCGGGCCGATATCGGCGATCAATCCATCTTTGACAAGAAGGCCACCCGGCTCATCGCGGTTGGTTGCCGGATCTATGATGCGGGCGTTGATGAACACCGTCGCCTTGCCAGCGCTCATCGGTTTGTCGAGTGATCTGTTGTGCGGGCTCATGACAATTTGTCCCCGCCACTTGAAGGAGTGCTATTGAGGAGATGCGCGGACAGCGCTTCAAGCACGGCCATGCGGACAGCAACACCCATTTCAACTTGCTCGCGGATGACACTGCGCGAATGATCTGCAACCGTTGACGCGATTTCGACGCCGCGGTTCATGGGACCCGGATGCATAACCAGCGCGTCGGGTTTGGCGCGCGCCAGCTTTTCATGATCGAGGCCAAAGAAGTGGAAGAACTCGCGGCTGGACGGCACGTAGGACGCTTCCATGCGCTCGCGCTGCAGGCGCAACATCATCACAATATCAGCGCCCTCAATGCCCTTCCACATGTCGGTATAGACTTCGCAGCCGAGCCGATCGGGTTGTGACGGCAGCAGCGTTGACGGCGCGATGATCCGGACATTGGCGCCGAGCGTGTTCAGCACGTTGATGTTCGAGCGCGCCACGCGCGAATGCAGAACGTCGCCGCAGATCGCGACCGTTAAGCCCGCGA
>JABFRJ010000353.1 GCA_013141255.1 Hyphomicrobiaceae bacterium | reverse complement strand
GCTAAAAATTGCGGCCCCTTCTTTCTCCCAAAGAAGGGGCCGACCTTTTTTGCGCGACGGCGTTCGTCGTGTCGTCAGTTTTATGACTCGCGGAAGTCCATGCGAAAGCCGTGTTCTCGCTCAAGCGTGGCGATGGCTGCGGCCGCGACGGATTGATCAAGTTCGACCAGCGGTGGACGCGGGCGGGCCCAGGCGGGATCGTGGCGGTAGTGGGCGATGATGGCTTTCATGAGGGGGATCATCGGTTGGGATTGGAAGACTTTGCGCACCGCGGTGATCTTGGCTTGGTAGTCATCGGCGGCAGGATTTTTCCAATTGTCATACACGTCACGCAGGGCGGTGGCGTTGACGTTGGCTGAGGCAGAGATCGTACCCGCAGCGCCCGCGCGCAGACCGTCGAGGAGGAAGGCTTCTGAGCCGGGGAAAATTTCCAGATCGGGGTACGCGTCAAGGATTGATTTGGTGTTAGCCCAATCGCCTGAGGAGTCCTTGAGGCCGACGACTGTGTCGGGGAATTCCTGTTTTAGTCGTCCGATCAGCGACAGAGAAAAGCCGACCTGAGCAATGGGCGGGATGTGGTAGAGGTAGACTTTCAAGCGGTCATCGGCGACGCTTTCGATAACTTCGGCGAAGTAGCGAAATAGCCCCTCCTCGCTTGGTGCCTTGTAATAGAAGGGTGGCAACATCAGGCAGCCGCCGCATTCGAGGTCAACAGCGTGCTGCGTCAAGGCAATAGCATCGGCGACGGAGCACATGCCGGTACCGGGCAAAAGTTTTCCTGGATCGACGTCGGAGTCGACCAACTCTTCCAGAAGTTCCATGCGCTCATCGAGACCGAGGGAGTTGGCTTCGCTCGTCGTGCCGAAGGGAGCGAGGGCGTTGCAGCCATTATTCAACAGCCAATCGGCGTGGGTGACGAAGCGTTCGGGATCGGGGGCGCCGTCATCGCCGAAAGGGGTGACGAGCGGCGCAATGACGCCTGAGAAACGGGGCTTGGTGGACGTGCCCATGAAATTGTCCTTCCTGAAGTTGAATTGGGCCTGAAGTTGTATTGGGCCTGAAGTTGTATTGGGCCTGAAGTTGTATTGGGCCTGAAGTTGTATTGATCTTTGTGTTCGTCGTGGGTTGCGGCGATTCAAGCGGGCAACGGGATTCCAGGTTGTTTGACCGGAACATCATAGCCACTCTGCACGGCGGGACGTTTGGCAATCTCGACATACCAACGCTTCACGTTTGGATATTGGGCGAGATCGATACCCTGCCACTCATAACGCGAAATCCATGGCCAAATTGCCATATCGGCGATCGAATACTCGCCCGCAACGAATGGTGTTTGGGCCAACTGTTTATCAAGCACGCCATAAAGGCGTTTGGCTTCCTTTAAAAAGCGTTCTTCGGCGTAGGGCGCTTTACCGGCGTTGAATTTTACAAAGTGATGCACTTGGCCAAGCATCGGACCGGCGCCGCCCATCTGCCACATCAACCATTGCATGGTGTGCCAATGAGCTTTGGGTTCTTTAGACCAAAATTTTCCAGTCTTTTCGGCCAAGTACATCAAAATGGCGCCGGATTCGAAAATCGCGATGCCGGTGTCGCTGTCGACGATGGCGGGGATGCGGTTGTTGGGCGAAATTTTCAGAAAATCGGGTTTGAACTGTTCGTCTTTGTTGATGTCAACGGCGTGGGCGGCATAGGGAAGCCCGCATTCCTCGAGCATAATCGAGACTTTGCGACCGTTGGGCGTGGACCAAGTATAGAGATCAATCATGAGTGGTTCTCCTCGAGGGAAAGTGCTGTTGTATAATATAGGGCAGCACTAGCTTAGCCTGAATGGAATGACCACCATCGGCCACGTGTGCGCTGCATCAAATCGCCCGGAATGTGCGCGCGCCAGAGATGCTCACCAAAGCCGTGTAGCGATAATCCAGGCGGTTACAAACAATGGTGACAAGGCCGTGGTGATGACGACGGCGGTCGAGATAAATTCGGGTTCGGTGTCGTATTCGGCGGCGAAGATGGTGACGAGCACGCCGACGGGGGTTGCGCAGGCCACGACGAGGACGTTTTGCACATCGCGCGGGAATTCCAGATACGAGCAGATGGCCCAAGCTATGGCGGGGGCTGCGAGAAGCTTTAAAACCAGCATCAGTGTCTGCGGGATCAGCTCAACGCGCACGATTTTTGACGCGGCGAGTTGGGCACCGAGGGTATAGAGGGCCAGCGGGGTGAAGATTGAACCCAAGAATTGCATGGGTTGGCTGACGACAACAGGCAAATCGACGCCGAAGCCCTTCAAAGCAAGTCCGATGGCAACGGAGGGGATCAGCGGGGTCTCAAAGGCTGTTTTGAGCTTTGCGAGTTTCGATCCACCAGCCGGGGCAAGCAGTGCAACGCCGACTGTGCAGATCAAGATCGTTGTCAACGCCGTCATGACGGACATGTAAATCAGCAGATCGGGGCCGAATGCGAGTTGCGTGACGGGAATGCCGAAAAAGCCGACGTTGGCGTAGCCGGTACCTAGTCCCATCATCGGACCGAGTGACGCGCGCTGGCGAAAGATCATTGCCGTCAACCAGCCGAGCGGGATCAGGATGAGGAATAGCACCGTGCCGACATAGAACACTGGCCAAATGGCACTCAGGGGTTGCTTGCCGCTCGAGAGGAAGTGAATGAGGAACGCGGGCATGACCACGTACATCTGGACGCGATTGAGGGTGCCGATATCGAGTTTTAACTTGCCCTGCATCAGATAGCCCAGCGCTACAAGTGCGATGATGGGCAGGGTGACTTGCGTGAGGATGTCAAGGAAGAGCTTCATGGGACCCGCATCGCTACCTATTCGAGGCTCTTGCCGCGTCGGCACAGGTGTCAATTCGTATAGAGACTCGGCGCTGAGTTGAAGCCTAACTGCGTCCCTTTCAAACATGACTGTTCTGCTTTGCAGCTGTAAAATATGCCACTGCGCGGACTTTTTCTCCGTAAGGCGCGGAATGCCTGGCGAATCGAGCTTCCCATGCGCAACACACTGAATTTCCGCGATGGCAAGAGACATCGCGCCACGGTGTGCAGGACTTGGTCGGGCGAGCAAACCGGTTTAAGTTGCAGGCCAAACGTCCACCTGCGTGTAAATCGGACGCATCTGCCTTTCACGGAGTTTCCATGCCTAGTTCGAAGGACGCCGTCATTGCCTCGCTCATTAAGAGTTTTGAGGCCGCTCCGAGGCGCGAGCAACCATATCCGCATTGGTATTTGGAACACTGTCTGCCGACAGCCGACGTGGCTGAATTGACCGCCCTCCCCTTCCCAGCGCCTGCTCTTGGAGGGATTTCGGGCAAACGCGAGATCCACAATGCGACGCGGCAATATTTCGACGCAGCCAATATGGAAAAATACCCGGCCTGCAAGACACTCAACGAAGCGCTCCAAGAT
>JABFRJ010000205.1 GCA_013141255.1 Hyphomicrobiaceae bacterium | reverse complement strand
CATCCACTTCGCGGATGTGCGACAGGAACTGGTTGCCCAAGCCTTCGCCCTTGGACGCGCCACGCACCAATCCAGCGATGTCCACAAACGTCAGCCGCGTCGGGATCAGCTTCTGCGAGCCCGCGATGGCGGCCAGGTTTTCGACACGCGGGTCAGGCACGCCGACTTCGCCGACGTTGGGCTCGATGGTGCAGAACGGATAGTTCGCCGCTTCCGCCGCCGCCGTCTGCGTCAAGGCATTGAAAAGGGTCGATTTGCCCACATTCGGCAAACCCACAATCCCGCACTTAAAACCCATGATGTCAGATACCTGTTTTGGGGCCAGCCCGATGGGCCAACACACGACGGCCAGCGCAGATAATCCCGCCCAGCACCTTTGACCCGCTGGCTACACCCTCACGCCCCGCACTTCAAGCGCTTCGGGGCCGCATCACATGCCAAGGCCCGAGCAAGGCCAGAGCAATAGGTGTGGGCGGGCTGGCTCCGCACGGGGACAGGCACAAATTCGTTCCACGATGACTTTTAGGATAGAGACACATCGAATTGGTGCCTGTCCCCAACCCAATCCTGTTGCAACTAGTAACCTTCACCATGAATGCCCGACACTAATGCGGCTTAGGGCTTCCGATGTTGACCATTTCAGATAGTCCCGCTCAGCAATCACTTGTCCACTTGTTGAGCCGTTTGTGGAGGGGGCGGGCCATAGTCGCGCGGATTGTGGACGCGGTAACCCGACTATTGTGCAGATGCCCAATCAAGTCTGCCGCTGCGCCTTGGATCTCTAGCGCGCGATTGAGATCGGCCTTGCGGGTCGGTTTGAGAAAATCGCCACCTGTAATCGCGTCGGCCAACTTCCCAAATCTTGTGCTGAGAAGCGTTGTGTCCTGCGGCAGGCACCATGTTTGGATTGGTAGTTGAAGTGCTTCCAAACGCATTAGGCCACCACGGACGCGCATTACGTCTGCTGTGAGTTTTGTGTCATCCTTTTTCCGTTCAGCCAACCAGAACTCGGATGCTGCATCTGCCAGCTTAGTTACCTCGGCGCAAAACTCAGTTGTTCGTGAAGACCACTGGTCAACCGAGTAACGCCATCTTTGAACAAGTAAAGAAACACCGCCGCCAACAAGCGCACCCATCATCGCGACGAAGAATGCCTCGGTCCAAGTCATGCAGCGGCAGAAGTGCTGCTTATGTAGTCTCGAATGTTTCCGGCCAGATAGCGAATTTTGGGATCGCTAACTCGGATCTCCAAAATCCGATCGAGCTGGTCTCGGGTAAAGCTTTTCAACCGCACTAAGCCGCCAAAAGCTTCCTCCAGGAATGAAGACGTGTACCCGCGCGCGCCATCGAGGACGATGACAACCTTACCGCCGCTCTGAACCGCGTTAGTAATGCGCGGAATCAACATCGTATCACGGAACTCTTCGCCACTCTTCGGGCCGTCCTCAATGTGGCGCGGTCCCGGGTAGCGCGTAAAATCGCTCGCAATATTGATCACTTGGTCTGCCATTTTAGACGCTCACGCTTGGGGTGGTCTACGCTAAACCCACACATCCCATTGTACAAGAGTACCACGAATTGGGCTTGAATGTGTAAACCGTGTTGCATCGCCAGCCGCATAGCTGACATATTCTCCATTACGACTTAAAACGCTCAGGCGCCCCTTGCTACAGGTTCGCATAAAGCTCTCCATGTCGGCTAGCCCTTTTCCTCTATGAGACAACCTAGTCTTCGACCGTCCGACCGCCATAGCCCCAGCGATCAAAGCACCGTCATCGTTCTCGAAATTCCCCCAACTGGTAAGCCTTTTGGCCGCGTCGACCAATGCCGGAAACCAGGGGGCCCGCATAATGGTATCCGGAATCGAGGCACCTTGGTCGTAAATGATGGCGCTGACACGTCTCTCCGCCTTATCTATAACGCCCGTTGCCCACCAACGTTCCGTGAAGCGGAAAGACTTCGCCAACTCCGCTGGGTAGGCGTGCTGCTTGGTGTTGGTTATGCCTTCTAGGACTGCTGATGCAAGTCGATCAAAATCGACTGATGAGTCGGGCAAATGTTCGTTAGCAATGCGCTCAAGCGCATCGATAAGTTTACCGCTCTTCGAACTATCTGCCATTCTGGCAGAGCGAAATTTCAGGGCTATTGTTGCTGCCGATGGATTTCCTGTAGGGCGGCTACGCCTGATGTCCAGAAGGCGGAATTAGCCAATTTCCTCCAGCAGCGAGAACACATCGATATCCCACTTGTGAACATCAATCGCTGAAGACCGCCAGCCGGTATGATCGTGGAGTCGCTCGTACTCGGCAGCCAGCATTAAGGCAACTGCCGGACTGATTTCATGAACACAGCTCAAGTCCCAGTAGTTGCCCACGCTTGCGGGCGGGCTATGCTGGGCTTTGCGACGGCGACTTCGATTGATGAATTGCGATGCGGCGGCCTCAAGTCCCGCCCTCACCTGAGACAAAAAATGGAGCGTTTCGTCGCGGTTTTTATCCAGGCATAGCATTGCGGGTGCTGCCTTGGCCTCGCCTACGACTGATACAGAATAGTTCGAGCCCCGCCACGTCGCGGATTTTGTCTCTGGGGCTACAGCTGAGCTGCCACTTAGTGGTAAGTGTGTGTGGCGTTTTGCACTGCGATAGTTGTTGGATTTTCTATTCCTTCGTGTGGCGCGCTTTTCAGCTAACCGACGGAGTCGAATGCGGTGCTTGAAGGAAAGACGTCGCACGTAGCTCAAAATCCTTTTCGAGTAAATCTGGACGGAGTAAATCGGGACAGCCACCCCTAAAGTCACCAGCCACCATTAAAACCAGCCACCGAACCGTCACCCTCCACCACACGTCACTTTTCGCAGCCCCCTACCCCTCACCCAAACGGATCGACAATCCGCATCTCACGCACCATGCGCCCGGGCGTCAGGTCCTCGCTCAAAAACACCGCGCACTCCGCGCGCAGCGCTGACGCCAGCAGCAAACTATCCCACCACCCATAACCGGTCTCGTCTTCGATCTCCCACGCAAGCGTCGTCGTTTCCGCGTCGAGCGGCGCACGCGCCCACGCGGCGAGCGTGCCGAGAAAGCGACGCGCATCGTCGCGCGGGATCAGCCGCCGTCGCTGGCTTAGAACTCGATACGCTTCATTTAGACTTTGGGGACTTAGGCTCAAGAGGCCGCTGCTGATCGTCTCCCTCAGCAAATCCGCGGCGATCTTCCGCTTGCGCGGATCGGCCGGGTCGAGCGCGTAGATCAGAATGTTGGTGTCGAGAAAGAGCCGCGCGGTCATGAAGGTCATCCCGTTTGGGCAAGTTGACGGCGAGACCCGCGTACCCGGGGCCGCTGAGGAACGCTTCAAGGGTGTCGAGCTGTTTGTTCCCGCGCCCCATCTGACCTTCGAGCAGAGTGCTGACGTAGGCACTCATGCTCTGGCCAGCCT
>JABFRJ010000146.1 GCA_013141255.1 Hyphomicrobiaceae bacterium | reverse complement strand
ATTCGAACCCATGTTGATGGATCGCACGTTCACCGGGCGTTCCGTCTCGCTTGCCACGGTTGAGGCAGCCATCGCCAAGCATGATCCCACCGGCAAAGCCAACACCCTCAACGTCCGCGCCTACGACAACGCCATCATTCTGTCCGAAGGCCGTGGCTCCACCCCAATTAGGATCGACCTAAAGACCGGCGATAAAATCGCGGCAGGCACGTCGCTCTGGTCCGATTTTTTCACCACCAACCGCCGCCTGCACGAGTCCTTGTTGCTTGATCTCAAATGGCTTGTGGACGCCTCGACGGTCGCCATGTTGATTTCGGTCGGCTTCGGCATCTTCATGGGTTGGCCCGTCATGCGCAACACGCTCGGCGGCTGGCATCGTATGGTCGCTTGGGGAACGCTGCCACTTCTGATCCTGTCGCCGCTAACCGGTCTTGCATTGGCGTTCGGTATCACCTTCACCGGCCCACCACCCAAAGCCGAAGGCGCATCCGTGAAGCTCACCGACGCCGTGAAACTCGTTGCCACCAAGCACGACCTCGCCAGCGTCTACTGGATCCGCCCCATGGGCGGCGCCATGCGCACCCGCATCTACGATGGCCGCGAAGCCAAAGTCTTCACTGTCAGCAAAGATGGGCTTGTGGCCGGTCAGCAATCCTGGCCGCGTGCAATCCACGAAGGCGTTTGGGCTGGGTTTTGGTCAGCACTCATCAACGTCATCACGTCGTTCGCGTTTATAGGCTTGATGCTCACCGGCATCTGGATCTGGAGTCGCCGCACCCTCCGCCTCCGCGCCAACCGCCGCGCCCGCGCCGCAAAATAATACAAAGTTGAGCTAGCGCAGCGCTTGCAAACAAATTCCCAGAAATGCAAACTGAGAGCTGTTGGATTTGATTATGCAGGGGCACATTAATGTTTTTTGGGTTTGAGTTCCTTCCACCTTTTGTGAAGGAGCTGTTTGTTGCTGCGGTAGGTTTTATTTTTAAGGCTTGGATGGATCGGAGAAAATTCACTGAATTAAAATCGGACTTCAAACAAAAACTTGATGAACACGAGGAGAATGCGAAATCTCATTATGGTGATTTGGCGCTCCGCGAAGCTCAATTGGGAGAATCAAAAGAACGCTTAGTAGAGCTGCAGCAAGTGATTGATGATCGTGGAGCAGCAGTAAATTTAAGTGAAGAACGATTGAATCGACTGCTCGCGACGTTGGCTGACGGGGAGACGGGTGTCTGGAGCAGCAGGCCCCCGCTACCGCCATTCGACAACTATTTGAATCGAACGTCGCGAACTCCAGTAAAAGGGGCCACAAAGCCTCGCCCATTAATTATGACGTTAGTGAATTACAAGGGCGGGGTTGGCAAGACGACTACGACCGCAAATCTCGCAGGTTATTTCGATTTAAAGTTGAAAAAACGGGTGCTTATGCTCGATCTTGATTATCAAGGATCGTTGACAACGGTATTGAAGAAAGCGGCCAAAAGCATCGAACGGGACGGGCGTATTGCCGAGTTGTTCGAAAGTGGAGCAGGACTGGCGCAGTTGCTGGTTTTGGCAGAGCGTTTAGGCAATGCATTGCCCAATAGTAGTTTTGTAAGGTCATTTTACGAATTTGCGCATGTCGAAGAGCGATTAATGGTGCAATGGCTACTCGAGCGCACTCACGACGATGTGCGATATCGTTTAGCCAGGATCTTGCTGGATGACGATCTTGGGAAGCAATTTGATGTCGTCTTGATTGATGCGCCTCCACGCCTTACGGCAGGCACGATCAATGCGCTTTGTGCTAGCACTCACGTACTCGTGCCCACGATCATGGACAGTGTTTCTGCTGAGCCGGTGATCAATTTTCTGAGGCAAACCGACAGCCTCATGAGAGTATTGAACCCTTCAATCAAAGTTGTGGGCGTACTTGAAACGATGGCGCCGCCTGCCACTTGGCGTGCGCGTCCTCGCGATGTCGCTATACTAGATGTTAAGGAAGCCTTGAAAAAATCGTTTCCGCACATTACCTTAATGACGACCTCAATCCCCAGGAAGCCAATTTTGACCGATGGGAGCCTAGCTTATGGTACTGATCGTGATGTAACCACTATCTTTAATCACCTAGGCGATGAAATTGTCAAAAGAGTAGGCGTATTGCCATGACGATCGATCAGCTACTGCGAGCTTTGAATGCACTGCAACAGAATCGCGGTTTAGTTGGGGACAACAGTGCGCCAGGTTTGCTCGGAGCATTTGCGAATCTGTTATCCGAAAAACGTAACATGAAGGTCGAGACGTTCGCCAAAGAGTTGCTCAAGGCGTATGCGCCCAAGAAGGCAAAGCTGAAAACAGGAACTAGGGTAAAGGCTGAACGACCCAAACGCATAAACGCTGCCAAGCCGACATCCTAATTTGTCGAGAAATTGGCTATAGTGGCAGCCAAACCAAACGGATGCCGAGCTATGTTGGTACGAGACTTCCAAGAGGTGCTGTTGCGTTTAGAGGAAGTTTATATTGCGGGTGGGGCTAATAAGCCCGCCAAAAGTGTTCGAACGCTTATCGATGCATTAGCAGAGCATTTGGAAAAGACTGTCGATCAGTTTGTGGCTGACGCACGCGGCAAGATGGCACCAGAAATGAGTGAGCTTGTTTCCAAATTGCAAGCTGAAACTTTTGACGACCGTATCGTCTCGCAATATGCGACCGAACTCGCCAAAATTGGGTGCAATCAAGTGCTTTTTGAAGCGGCGATCACTCGACTTAAAAGTGATAGCCAAGTGAAAAATCCGGAAGCGTTTGCCATTGCAAATCGTTATCGCAATGAGCCTACACAGAGTGATGTGGAGTTCCGCTTTTCCTCCAAACGAGAAGCCCTGAATTTCATATACGAGACGTTTTTGACCCGAGCTCAAGATGAAAATAAAGCTGGAATCATTGATCGTTTAACGCGTTGGGTAACTCATTAAGGCGCGGCAAAAGAAAAAATTCACACCGTCCCATCTACAAACATCTCAATCAAATGCGGGCCCTCGGTCGCGTGCGCAGCGGCTAGTGCCGCCTTGATTGCCTTCGGGTCCGTCACCCGCGTCGCCTTCATGCCCATCGCCGCCGCAAGGCCCGCATAGTCGACGCGCGGCTCTTTAAAATCCATCCCGATGTAGTGCTCGTTCTGATGAAACGCCTTGAGCCGTTGCTTGATAATGCGATAACCGCCGTTGTTCATGATCACATACGTAATTGGCAGCTTGTGATTGGCCGCCGTCCACAACGCCTGGATAGAATACATCGCGCTGCCATCGCCAACCGTACACACCACGCGCCTGCCGGGATTAGCGAGCGAAACACCCACTGCCGCCGGGATTGAATAGCCAATCCCACCCGACGCCAAACCATGAAACCCAAACCGCTGCCGATAGGGATAAAGCGCCGACACGTAACGCCCCGTGGTGAGAG
>JABFRJ010000192.1 GCA_013141255.1 Hyphomicrobiaceae bacterium | reverse complement strand
CATGGCTGCACATGCCGCGCGCCGCCTCATGAAGATGACGGCCAATCTACGCTACATTCTCGGTGTCGAGTTGATGTGCGCAGCACAAGGCATCGGGTTTAGGGCACCGCTTGCCACCAGTGCGCCGCTGAAATCCGCAGTAGCTGTGTTGCGCCACACCGTACCACCACTGACCGACGATCGCGCACTCGGCGAGGACATTGAATACGCGGCATCAATTATCGCCAACGGCTCGTTAGTGGCCAGTGTCAAAGAACACGGCGATGTCTGCATTGCCTATCAGACCTTCGGGGAACCATCATGACACCTGTCGTAGTCGAACGCGGCGATAGCTCAATCATCCTCGGGATGCCGCATCCAGGAACATACGTCGAAGATGCGGTTGTAAGCTGTTTGAACGAAACAGGGCTTGCACTTGCTGATACTGATTGGCACCTGCCACGTCTCTATAACGGCCTATTGAACGGTGCGACCGTCGTACGCGCAACGTTTCATCGCTATATGATTGATGCCAATCGTGATCCATCAGGCGCCAGCCTCTACCCAGGTCAAAACACGACAGGCTTATGCCCGACGACCGATTTCGATGGTCGACCGATCTACAAGCCAGGATTAGAGCCAAGCACCGTCGAAATCGAACGCCGACGCCAACAATATCATGCGCCGTATCACGCAGCACTCGCAGCCGAGATCGATCGCGTGAGAAAGCGGAACGGCGTCGCCATACTCTACGATTGCCATTCAATTCGCAGTCACATCCCATTTCTGTTCGACGGCCGCTTGCCCGACTTCAATATCGGCACCAATCTGACAACGAGTTGTCATCCGATGATTGAGGCCGCAGTGCGCGATATTTGTGCCGACGTCACCGGACTATCAAGCGTTGTCAATGGTCGCTTTCGCGGTGGCTGGACCACGCGTCATTACGGTCAACCAAAAGCAGGCGTGCACGCCATTCAAATGGAACTCGCGCAATTGACCTATATGCAAGAAACGCCACCGTGGGACTATCTGCCTGACGTCGCCGTTAGAACGCGAACACATCTGGCCACGGTCTTGAGCGCTCTAGATGCATTGGCGTGCAGTGGTCAGTTGGCGCCGTCTCAATAGGCTTGCGATACAAATGCAATGGGCCACATTTTTTTCACAACACCATACCGACTGCTGTTCTGAGGTGCCGGTAGACTGCATGCGGAACTGAGGGCGGCGACATACTTGGCTCGAATTTATTGCGACGGGAGCGTCGGATAATGAGTGACCCCATTGGAGTGATGAAATCTGCAGTGAGCGCCTGACGCGCAATCAGATGTGTCACCTTCGCTGTTCTGTTCGATGTCTCACGCGCGACTCCAGTCGGCCTGACCACGCGCCCCCGCCTTGCGTGACGTCCCGTCAACAGCCTAGCCGCGCCAGCGTCGGTGTTGCCGTAGCCATAGAGATCGCTGCCGCCCTCATTGTAGACGGCGTTCTGCGTCTCCATCTCGTTGTTGCCGCCGTAGCCGCCGACGCCATAAAAGCCAGCTTCGGTTGCGGCACCGTTGTCGTAGTTTGAGCCAGTATCGAACAGCGTGTCGTTGAGCGAGCTGAATTTGGTTGGCGCTGTGCCGGTATCGCCGAGCTTGCCGTTGTCGCCGAGGTCGGCCAGCGACGTGTCCTTGTCGCCACCCCACGTGCCCATGCCAGGGTCGATCATGCCCCAGCCGTTGGTATCCGAGTCCGTTGTGCCGCCGAAGTTGGTGGGCGTCTCATTCGGATTGCCGTAGCCGTAGAGATCACTGCCGCCCGGAGCCCAGGCGTCGTTCAAGGATTCCGTTTCGTTTTGGCTGGAATATTCCGACGCCTCGTTCGGATTGCCGTAGCCATACGAATTGTCAGGGGCGCCACCAGCTCTTCCACTCGCAGCATAAATTGCCGCTGCTTGAGCAGCATCCTGCTCTAAAGCTTGCCTTGCGGACAAAGTGGAGTCGAACTCCCTCAATTCAGAGGGGCTTGGTGTGATGGTCCACCCGCGATCCGGTGATTGACCCCATTCATACAGGTATAACTGTGCCCCAACACGCACGCCAGGCAGCACAGTGCTGCTGGCCCCGGGCGTGATTTGTCCGTCAGCAAAAATTGGAGGATTTTGGGTAAACGGTATGTTTGCGGCGGGAGCTGCAAGCGTCAATGCGCCTTGAATGAACACACCGCGAGCATCTGCACCGACTCCCGCAAAACCTGTAGCGCTTCCGTACTGTCCGACCCCAAGATTAAAGCCCGAACCAGCCGCACCGCTAAACGTCTGAGTTTCGGCTTGATATGTTCCACGCACAGATAGGAACCCAATAGATCCTTGGAGCGCCTGGTCGCCATTGTCGCGCGCGGAATAGGCCCCGCCCGCAAAGATATTTCCGAGCACGACCTGTCCTTGCCCGTTGATCTGGCCTGTGACGGTATATCCACGGAAAGAAAACTCTGTGCGGGTGCCCATCGCATTGTCCTTTATCGCTAGCATGCCCAAGACTTAAAAAGTCGTGCAATTTATTCTAATTCCATTGCACGCAGTAAGCGCAAGGAATGCCGACCCAGACGAAAAATCCCGTTACCATCAAGAAAATCGGGTGAACGAAAAGATATTTTTCTATTGGAGTTAGAACACGATCCGTGGGATGCGGCACGTCGCCGTTTTTGAGGGTGAAACCCGGATCGATGTCGATCCAGCTAGGCGTCGCACCATGGATCAGGCGGCTGCGAAGCAATAATACATAATCAGCGACCGAGACGACACCCAGAGCCATTACGAAGGTTGCTACCGCGAAGCCCTTTGCATAGCTTGCAAATCCGGCAAATGAGCAAGGACAATAAGTTATTCGAACAACCAAAACGGTTACCCAAAAAACTGCAGATATAACAAGTGCACGTTGTTTCCAGTTCACTGTCATATGGCAAATCTCGCGCAATGCATTCTGTTTAGTGTTTGGGCTTGAGTCTCTTCCGAGCAGGCCGCTAATCTGAGTCGCGTAGTCCTACGCGGCGTTCTGCGTCACCCGTTTGTCGCGCTCCGCGTGCCGACTTCGCATCCGCGCTCTCTCGTTGTTGCCGCCGTATCCGCCGACGCCATAGAACCCGGCTTCGGTCGCCGCACCGTTGTCGTAGTTTGAGCCCGTATCGAACAGCGTGTCGTTGAGCGAGCTGAATTTGGTTGGCGCAGTACCGGTATCGCCGAGCTTGCCATTGTCGCCGAGGTCGGCGAGGGAGGTATTCTTGTCGCCGCCCCACGTGCCCATGCCAGCGTCGTTCATGCCCCAGCCGTTAGTATTCGAGTCCGTGGTAACAGAATTCGGTCGCAAGCTAAGGTGCAGGTATGTTCGTGCGAACATATGGTACCAAACTTTGAGCATCAGCGCTCTCCGAGACAAAACGCGCAATATACTAGAAACACAGACAAATCTGAGTAATGA
>JABFRJ010000101.1 GCA_013141255.1 Hyphomicrobiaceae bacterium | reverse complement strand
CTTTCCACGCGCTGCCGCCATTGACTCGTCCGTCTGATGGTCTGCCCGTCGGTGCCGTGCACGGTTTTTGCCAAATGCTGTGGAAGCTCCTGCAAGACGCGCGCAGCACGCGCGGGCCGACACACATCGGCGTCATTTTTGATACCAGTCGCGATACATTCCGCACCGCCATTTATCCGCAGTACAAAGCGCAGCGGCCGCCACCGCCGGAAGAATTGGTGCCGCAGTTCCCACTGATCCGGGATGCCGTGAAGGCCTTCAACATCGCCGCAGTCGAACTCGATGGCTTCGAAGCCGACGATTTGATCGCCACATACGCCAAGCACGCGGTCGAGGCGGGCGCTGACGTGACCATCATCTCATCCGACAAAGATTTGATGCAGTTGGTGCGGCCTGGAGTCGTCATGCTCGACACGATGAAGAACAAGGTTATGGGCCGCGAGGAAGTGATCGAGAAATTCGGCGTCGAACCGGACAAAGTGGTCGATGTGCAATCGCTCGCGGGCGACAGCGTCGACAATGTTCCTGGCGTTCCGGGTATCGGCGTCAAAACGGCGGCGGAACTGATCAAAGAATACGGCGATCTCGATTCACTGCTCGCGCGCGCGGGCGAAATCAAGCAACCGAAACGGCGCGAGAAGCTGATTGAGTTTGCCGAGCAAGCGCGTGTCAGTCGCGAACTCGTGCGGCTCAAGCAAGATGTGCCTGTGCGCGTCGAGTTGCCATTACTCGGCGTGCAGGAGCCTGCGGGTGAGCCGCTGCTCAACTTCTTGCGCGATATGGAATTTAATTCACTGACGAAACGCATTGCAGAAGCCATCGGTGCGCCGATTCCGGCTCCACTGGAGCGGAGCGTCGGCAGCAGTGTGACGTCATTGAAGCCATCAAGCGCGACCATTGGCGACGCCAGTGGTGATGCGGCGACGCCGTCGAAAGCAGTTGCTGCTGGGATCGCCGCCGCTCGTGCGGCACCCATCAATCCTGAGGGATACGAGACCATCACCGATCTCAGTCGCCTCAAGGAATTGATTGCACAGGCGACGACTGCGCGTCAGGTTTCGTTCGACACCGAGACGACAAGCCTTGATGCCATGCAAGCTGATCTCGTCGGCTTCTCGCTTGCGGTTGAGCCAGGAAAAGCCTGCTATATCCCTATTGGCCATTCCAAGGGCGGTGGCGATCTATTTGGCGAAACAGGGTTGTTACCGGGTCAGATTCCAATTGCGGCCGCTCTTGAAGTCTTGAAACCGCTGCTCGAAGCGCCTGACGTGCTCAAAATCGGGCAAAATCTGAAGTACGATGCGTTGGTGTTGACGCGTTACAACATCGTCATGACGCCCATCGATGATACCATGCTGATGAGCTACGTACTCGATGGCGGACGCGGTAGTCACGGTATGGATTCACTCTCCGAACGCCATCTCGGCCATGTACCGATTTCGTTCGATCAAGTTATCGCACACGCGGCGGGTGCGAAGAAATCTGACAAAACTTTCGCGGGCGTGCCGATTGATAAAGCGACCGCCTACGCCGCCGAAGATGCCGACGTGACGTTGCGGTTGTGGATGGCTTTAAAACCCCGTCTCGTTGCCGAGCATATGACGACAGTCTATGAAACACTCGAACGCCCTTTGCTGCCCATCGTCGTCGGCATGGAGCGCGCGGGCATCAAGGTCGACAAATCAGTATTAGCGCGTCTCTCGTCAATGTTTGCGCAACGCATTGTGCAGCTTGAGGAAGAGGTGCAAGCGCTCGCCGGGCATCCATTTAATCTTGGCTCACCGAAACAGTTGGGCGAACTGCTGTTTGACGAGCTGAAATTACCCGGCGGCAAGAAAACTAAAACGGGTCAGTGGGAAACGCGCGCGGGACTGTTGGACGAACTTGCTGCCAACGAAGAGCTGCCCGATAACGCGCGGACGCTGATTAACACCATGCTCGAGTGGCGACAATTGTCGAAGTTGCGCTCGACTTACACTGACGCTTTGCCAATGTTTATCAATCCGACGACGGGCCGCATTCACACGTCGTACGCTTTGGCTGCGACGACAACCGGTCGCTTGGCATCATCTGATCCGAACCTGCAAAACATTCCGGTTCGTACCAAGGAAGGCCGTGAAATCCGCACAGCGTTTATTGCTGACGGTGGCAACACATTGATTTCGGCTGACTATAGTCAGATCGAATTGCGCGTGTTGGCCCACATCGCCGATATTCCGCAACTGAAGCGGGCCTTTGCAGAAGGTCTCGACATCCATGCCATGACGGCGTCGGAAATGTTTGGCGTGCCGATCAAAGACATGCCGTCGGATGTGCGGCGGCGCGCCAAGGCGATCAACTTCGGTATCATCTACGGCATCTCGGCGTTTGGTCTCGCGGCCCAACTTGGCATTACCAAACAGGAAGCGGGTGAATACATCACCACATATTTCAAGCGTTTTCCCGGCATCCGCGGCTACATGGATGCGACCAAAAAATTCGCGCACGACAACGGATACGTTGAAACCATCTTCGGTCGTCGCGTGCACTATCCGGAGATCAACACCAAGAATCCGTCAATGCGCGGCTTCCTTGAGCGGGCCGCGATCAATGCGCCGATCCAAGGCTCAGCCGCTGATATTATTCGCCGCGCCATGATCCGTATGCCGTCAGCTCTTCAGACTGCCGCGCTCACGCACACGACGATGCTTTTGCAGGTGCATGACGAATTGATTTTCGAGAGTAAGACATCTGAGTCCGAGCGTGCCATCAAGATTGTGCGCGAGGTGATGGAAAAGAGCGCCGAACCCGCCATCAAACTCTCCGTGCCTATCCACGTCGACGCCAAAGCCGCGAAAAACTGGGACGAGGCGCATTAATTGACCTCACGTGCGCTGTTCGACGCGCGATGCGCGTCGGCGCACTCCGGTCGGGGCGGAGCTTCCGCTCCGGTCGCGCAGTCGCCCTCGTGCGGCCAAGCCGCAGGCGCAAGTGGCTCGGAGCTTCCACTCCGGTCGCGCAGTTGCGCTCGTCGGCCCAAGGCCGAGCTGGGTTTGGCTTTGCCTTCACCTAAGCCGCAGGCGCAAGTGGCACAAGGCGTGAGCCGCGTGGTCGCGCGGAAAACTCCCTCTCTCCGCCGCGTTCCCGGAATTTGTCACGCGCTATTTTGCGTGACAAATATCCGGGATCTTTCCCTCCATCAGAAAGGTAAAGATCCCGGCTCGCGCTCCGCTTGGCCGGGAACGCGGCGGGGAGATTTAGTTTTTTGCGTTTTTGAATTGCGTACGTTGCGCCAAGCATTGTCTCCCAGTTCTTTCTATTGCCTACTTGCCTACTTGCCTCACCACCAACACCAACACCGAAACCCACACCGAGCAAGCTCGTGTGGATTTAAGTGTGCTTGTGGGTGCGCGATGTGTCGCCGCCACAGCCTTTTGTATCCGCGTACTCGGTGGTGCATTGGCGCACGACTGGAGT